>JAKSCW010000260.1 GCA_022360375.1 Balneolales bacterium | reverse complement strand
ATAATTCAATCATTTCTTCAGTTGTATGCTGTACAAGTTTGGCATCTACATTCACTTCACCGAATTCGTTAACAATAACCGCGATTTTTTTTCCTTCAGAATGACTGAGGATGTGATTCAATAGTGTGGTTTTGCCTGAACCAAGAAAGCCAGTTAAAATGGTAATGGGTACTTTTTCTAATGTTTGCATGCTTATTTATTGTTAGTGTTCTCAAAATCAAAAAAGAAATCAGGATGGGTCAACATCCTGATTACGGGTTAAATCATATTTTGGTCATCATGTTCAAAACTCGTAACGCTTACTGGTTAGAACGTAACTTTGGATTGCAAAAGAAGCAGGTCTTCCGGTTCAAACAGGGTAGATGAGTAAATCTTTGGGTAATAAATCCCTTTCAACTCGTCGTGGAAGTGTTTCAGGTCTCGCTGAAATTGAAGGTAACTTTCCCGGTCAGTTTCTGCGATCGTAGAAAACATTTCATGGACCATAGCACTCGGGGCGATCCATTCCCATCGACCAATTAATTCATTTCTCTTGCTCGAATATGTTTCAAATTCATTTAAAAGACTGTCTGCTCTTTGATCCAGCAGAGTAAAACCTGCATAGTACCATTTGTTGAAATCGGTGGTATCCCTAAAGTCATATTCCGGATGTTCTTTATAGAATTTGTCAAATACAAAATCATAAGATGAGGCCCAGATGTCTCCATTATATTCCCGGATAAGGTGTGTTGCTTCTGCCCGGTTTGGCACAGAGGTATTTGTGAGAATAAGCAGATTTAAAAGCGCAGGGCTAACAATGGTAAAAAGTACCCAGGAACTAAGTCCAAGCATTGCGGTTATAGTTGAGCTTTGTTTGAAGCCTATGAGCGCAGCCATTACGATTGTCCAGAAGATGCAATAGCTAAGGGAGAGTACTAACCATTTGCTGAACAGAAGCGCGTGTTCGCTTAAAGAAATGCCCTGGATTAAAAAAGCGAGTATCAATAACACTAGCAGAAGTACAGCAACAATGATAAATCTAAGCACCCCTTTTGAGACAAAAGCAACACTTAAAGAAACAGGCTGTGCTCTTAGCAAGGATAATGTTCCTTCTTCTTTTTCGGAAGCATAGAGGTTGTAAAAAAGAGCAACTATAAGTAATGGAAAGATAAACACGATCACATAAGAAAGGTCGAAATTTCCAGATAGCAACTTCATCGGGTTTGCTAATTCCGAAACATTCGTTTGACGTACCAAATCTGCTACAGAAATCCCGAAATACGAAGGATACAAGTCGCGTTGACCCAGACTCAACCCCGCAAGAGGAGATGCAGGGTTAGTGAAGTAATAGGTAAAATGCCTGTTGAACCCAAAGCCTGCAGGGGAAACTGCCTCAAGGTATTTCTGTTTATTCTCAGCAATAGTGGTGTCTAATTGTACCCATTCAAGAAGTTTTTGAAATTCTTTTTCCTCAAAATCCTGCACTTGGGCAATACGGGCATTCTGGCGGTCGATCTCGAATTTTCCAAAATAGATGCCATAAATACCTGTCCCAAAAACAATGAACAGGAGCAGTTTAACTACATTGCTTCTCCATAGGGATTTCCATTCAAACTGAATGATCCGAAATATATGTTTCATAGTTCTGTACCCGGTTACAATTTTGGGATTTTATTGGAGTAGATAGATGCAATTAAACCAAGCATGATGGTCCAGAAAAATAGCCCCAGGCTTCCTTTCCAGTGCACATTTAGCGTGGTAGCTACCTGCGGAACTTCATATTCAAAAGGCTCAATGGTTTGCCAGAACTCTTTTCCCAGTTTATAATCGGCATATGCGATATCGGGGGCGTGGTTAAGCTCCATATCCTTATTCAATACCTTCACAAATTCTCTACGGTAATTTTCAGCAGCTTTTGCAAAAGTTAAATGATGTGAGTAATCGGTTCCAGCTAACCCCATGGTTAAATTTCTTGTGGCCAGGTAGGGATTCAAAAAGCCTACCCATTCTGAGACCTGATTTTGGTTTTTAAAAACCTGCTCCACATTAGAAAACTCCTGGTCGTACACCATATCCGTGTATTCTTCTCCTGCTTGTAGTGCAATACCTCTCCAGTTCACCGGCAATTCTTCGATAGTTTCAACATTGTATTCACTCAGAACCTGTTCCCTCAATGCACTTAACCGTTCATCGGAAGGGTTATGTCCATCGATCCCATTTTGAACCTTCTCGGCAATTGAATTCCTGAAATCGAATTGAGATGGGGCCGGGTAGAGCTTTTCGGCGAGGTCTGCCGCGGCTTTAGGAACAATCACACACGAGAGACACCAAATTCCGAGTAAGGTAATTAATGAGGCAGCGGAGTTTCTGCTAAATGCGGAAACCAATGCGGATATTTGTGTAAATATAAAAAAATACAATGCATAGGCTATGATAATAAGCACGAACTTGAGATATACCTGTTTGTCGATAGCGATGCTTTGCCTGTCAAGTAAGAAAAAACTGATAAGGATGACCGGAATAAACAGGAACAATACGATAGAATACGTACCTAAAAGTTTACCATTGAGCAAGGTTCTCATTGAGAGTCCCTGCCCATGAACCAGTTTCAAAGTGCCTTCTTCCCGTTCTCTGGAAAATGAATTGAACGTTAGAAAGATGATGAGAAGGGGAATAAGCATCTGAAAAACCAATGCAGCTGTAAGTTCTCCAAAGCGGATGAGATTTGTACTCTCTTGAGCCCGGGCATACAAAACTTCGTTTTGTCTGTGTGCTTCAAGAAATATCGAAACACCCGTATATGGGTCGATACCAGTATCCAGAAAACTTAGAACAGAGGTAGGTTTAAATACGAACTGCCCATAATGTGCAGCGCTGTGAGGGTGTTTCTCTCCCTGGTTTACCCACACATCATACATTTGCGCCATAGCCTGTTCCCGTTCATGCTGAATTCGTTTTTGACCCTCTTTACTAACTAAGACTGCGGTTACCAAAAGCGTAAGAAGAACTATTGACGAAATCTGTATCCGGGGATCCCTGATATTTGAGAGAATTTCTTTTTTGATTATTAGCTTAAGCATAGGTCAACGTCGATTTCATAGTTTCCAGGTAGAGTTTTTCTAACTCCTGAAGTGAGATTTCGTCACTTTTCAAAGTGTGAACAAGCTCACCAGATTTCATAATGCCAATATGAGTGCCAGACTCTTTCGCGCGGAATAAATCGTGGGTAGCCATTAAAATTGCCATTCCCTTATCACGCATTTCTGCCAACAGGCTTGCAAAATTATTACTCGCTTCGGGGTCAAGTCCTGAAGTTGGTTCATCCAGTAACAGGCTGGAAGCGTTCTTAGCTTTGGCAATAGCAATACCCACTTTTTGGCGCATCCCTTTTGAATACTGTGATACCCTTTTGTGGATAGCTTCTTTTTGCAAATCCACGCTTTCCAGCATTTGTGTTAATTCTTCTTTAGAGGGGGAAAGCCCGGAAAGTCCGGTAAAGAATTGCAGATTCTCAAGCCCTGTTAAATTCGAATACAGGCTAAGGTTCTCAGGGATGTAGGAGATATGTTTTTTGGTTTCCACCGGGTTTTTGACAACATCAATTCCGTTTACTTTAGCTTTTCCTGAAGTAGGCTGAATAAACCCCATTAACAAATTGATGGTAGTGGTTTTGCCGGCACCATTTGCTCCAAGCAGGCAGAATAATTCTCCAGCATCAACACGCAAATTCAGCGTATCCAGCGCGGTTAGTTCGCCATATTTTTTGGTAAGATTGAAAGTCTCGAGCATGGTTTTGGTTGGTTTGGTTTTTAATTAAAACTGATGTACATAAGACACTTTTGCGATGTACTGCTGTTGGTTCAGGCGGTTAAGAGGATCGGATGTATCCGTTACGCTGCTGTTGAATACCAGGTATACAAACGAAAGAGGCATAAATTCCCAGGAGACCCGGGTATTCCAGAGATGCTGGTCTGAGGCACTGTTCCATTGATACAAGCCTGAGAAAAGTAATCGCGGGTTAAGTGCAAGCCTGGGTCCGAATTGAATTAAATATGTTTCGTCATCCTGTGTATTTATTCCCAGGTTGTGTATTCGCGTAAGCTGGTAGCTGCCTTCGAATTCAATATGCGGGATAGGTGCCACACGCCCTGACAAGGTGTAGCGTTCTAAGCGTCCGTCATAAAACTCCCCGAACGAGGAGTTAAAAGTTGCTGAAATTACTGAGGCGGGATTAGTTGCGGCTACAAGGTAATAGCGTACATACTGGTAATTTCCCGTTGCTACTTCAATTCCAACCGGAAAAAATGGTTCTTCCAGAGATTGCCAGTTAGGTTCAATAGTGAAATAGAAGTTGGCCCCATTCTGGAAATCAAATTCTACAGGTCTGAACCCTGAATAACTGAATAAGTGTTTTCCGTCAACAGAACTGTTAAAAATGTATGCATAAAAACCCGGGTTGTAACTTCGGATGTATGAGGGAAGCCAATCTGGCCGGAAATCGAAAAAAATGGCTGGGGCTGTCATTACATAATTATCGTTCAGAATTTCCAACCCCATTCCCGGGTTATAGTTACGATTGTAGTATTCAAGCAGGCCTATATACACCAGGTTGTTTTCATAGTATGCCCATAATTGCCCGGCAAGTCCGTTACCCGTTATATCATCCTGGGAACCGGTTATCATGCCTTGTACCCCAAAAGAAGGGTCAGGCCGGTAAAGCCCGTCTACTGTATACGTGAAATTATTGTTAGATGGAGTATCCCCAAGCGACTGGTCATTCCGAAATGTGACCATAGAGCCTACCCGGCTTTGAGCTGACAAATTTCTTGAATACCTCAACACCCCAAAATTAGAAGCCGGGGTACCATCAAATTCTCGCTGGCGAATAATTAGCGATCCCAGTCTGTGATCCGAACTTTGACTTACAAATCGGGCCCCGGCATCAATAGGAATGGGGCGACCGGAGGCATTCAGTCCAATTCGCCTGCTGAAAAAGGGACGTATCCAATTTGTAATACTGGGGCTGAACAAATCAGAGTTTTCCAGGAAGAATTGTCTTCTTTCGGGAAAGAATACCGAAAAACGATTAAGGTTCACAACCTGTGCGTCGGCTTCAGCCTGGGCAAAATCAGTATTAAAAGTAAGATCAAGTACTGAGTTTGTACTGATCCCCCATTTAATATCCCCACCTATTTTGGGGTCAAATTCTGAGTTTGTATTTCCGGCATCATCCACATACTGAAGGTCGCCAAGTGCATAGGGATTGATCTGGATATTTGTTGAAGGGGGAGGAGAAACCAAATTGGTTAGCAATGCTTCATACTCCATACGATACACATTCAATGAGCGGGGAACGGCCGGTGCGCTCGAAAACTCATTCAAACTCCGGATATTTCTTGCGAAAACGATTCCAAGCTGATCGGTGTTGTTTGCATATCGGATTATGTTCCAGGGTATTACCATTTCAACAATCCATCGGTCTTCCAGGATGGTTGTTTTTGCATTCCAGGTTACGTTCCAGTCTGTATTTTCATTTTCCCCGTCAATTACCTGCAGATCCCTTAATGTACCGAGGGGAGTTACCTGAAACACCAAAGAGTTTCTTTTGTCCAGCAAGCCATCAATAGCCACCCCGAACAGATCATTCTGATAGAAACTGAAATCCCTTTCCAGGTTTTTCACAACTACCTGGGATTCAGGCTGGAAGCAAACCGCCCCGATGTATAATCCATGTTGGTTGTATAGGATTTTAACTTCGGTTGGATAGGAAGATGGGGCTCCCTGCTTAGGGTTTTGTTGAATGAAATTATCAATCACGTGTGCTTCATT
>JAKSCW010000292.1 GCA_022360375.1 Balneolales bacterium | reverse complement strand
TCCTTTCTGCTTTTGAAGCCAGAGAATTATACATTGCAAGAGTTCCCGTTGAGTACCTGGTTCAATTGAACACAGAAGGATACCTGGGCCGGCTTTCTTTTGTTGAAATAGATGAGTTCTATAATGAGAATATTCCGCTCAGTTATTTAACCACACTAGACCAGGCGGGCTACCTGGACCGGCTTTCATTTGTCGAAATTGGGGAATTTTTCCAGAACGGCGTTCCCCTGGAATACCTGGACCAATTAGACGAAGCCGGTTACTTAGATGAGCTATCCTTTGTGCATATTACTGAATACTATGAAAATGGAGTAACAACTGAGTTTCTGGATCGATTAAAAGAAATTGGCTTATACGATGAATTGAGCTTTATTGATGTTGTAGAACTTTATAAAGAAGAGAATTAAAAAATATGGCCGGGCAAAAAACAAGAAAAAATAAAGGTTCTGATGATTTCAACCTTGATGAATATATCAGGGAGAAAGCACAAGGGGAAAACGCTTCGAATTCGTTTACAGAAGAAGAATCACAGGTTCCCGGAAACTCCTACTTCCTGCGCAATTCCGCAGTTATTGTAGCCGTATTTCTTGCTGCTTTTCTTTGGTACTTCGATTGGAACCCAAACAATATTATCTCCTATTTTTTCGATGAAGCAGAACCAGAACTGGTTACTGTAGAACCTTCCACCAATGTTGTTGAACCGTTTACTTTCGAATTTGGTGAAAATGATTTCGACTTTGATTTCGACTTCGATTTTGACACAGAAACTCCACCCCAGGTAGATGCTGATGCCGTTCCATTGGATATGACATTTACTGAATACCTAACGGCTTTAAACGAGTTAGGTTACCTTGAATTATTCAGTAGTACCTCGCAGCAAACACTTTATACGAATAACATTCCTATAGAATACTTAAGGCAAATCGGAGATGCCGGGTATATTGATGTGTTCAGCGGAACTTCCCTGGTTACTATGTATCAGAACAATGTTCCTGCAGAATATATTATCCAACTTGGGAATGGTGATATGGTTGATTCTTTTAGTGGAACATCTATTTCTACCTTGTATGGAAACCAGATTCCTTTAAGCTATCTGGAAGGCCTTAGAGATATTGGGCTGATGGATGCATTAAGTGGTACTTCAATCGTTGAGCTGTATAACAACCAGGTTCCGATAGGGTATCTCAAAAACTTACAAGATGCCGATATGGCAGACAGTTTTAGCGGGACATCCCTATCCATTTTGTATACTAATCAAGTACCGGCAGAATATTTACTTGGAATAAAAAATTCAGGGGCTCTTGACGGTTTTAGCGGAACATCAATTGTTACTATGTACCAGGCTGGAGTTCCGCTTGAGTATATTCAATCCCTTTCTGAAATCGATGCTATAGATTCATTTAGTGGAACCAGTGTTGCCGCTATGTATTCCAACCAGGTACCAATCGAATATCTTACTTCATTGAAAAACCTGGGACTTACTGACGAATATAGCGGCACTTCTATCTCGAACTTATATAATAATGGAGTTCCTGTAAGCTATTTAGAAGAATTGAGAGATTTAGGATTGCTTGATAACATGAGCTCTTCTTCAGTGATTAATGCCTACAAAATTGATGGAGATAATTAGAGTATGTCTACAAAGAACCGACCCTATAATCATGACTCAAACTTTGATTT
This sequence comes from Balneolales bacterium, assembly GCA_022360375.1. Taxonomy (GTDB): domain Bacteria; phylum Bacteroidota; class Rhodothermia; order Balneolales; family Balneolaceae; genus HXMU1420-13. The sequence goes on along the minus strand of JAKSCW010000292.1, from coordinate 27,434 downwards.
AGATCAATACATAAAGGAAAAATCTGGCGAAGAAACATTCTCGCCCTACAATGAACCGGAAACAAAAAAATCAGAACGCAGCAAATGGATCCGAAGTACCATGGTGCTTGCCGGAGCCTTGGTGATCGCATTGTTGTTTTTGAATGAGAGAAATTTAGGCAGCTTTTTTGGAGCCAATGAAGAACCCACTGTAACCGTTATTGGCCCCAGTGGTTCAGAATTGGAATCCACAATTTCAGAAGAGGTTTCACGTGCTTTAGAAGAAGCTGAGCTTGCCCGCACTATTAATGAAGAATTACAGCTTCAGGGCCTTGCAGAAAGAATCAACAGCGAATTAGAAGCAGCCAATATTGCTCAGGAAATTGATGAAGCATTTCGTGATGCCGGACTAGCCATTAATTCCAATCAAAATTTTGCTGAGGAGCTGGAAGCGTTAACAGAATCTTCTGTAGAGTTGGCTCTGGAATCAGCTCTTTTAGCCCTCGAAAATTTTGAAGCATTAGAAGGTTTATCAGGACTTGAAGCATTGGAAGCTCTGGAACAATTAGAAAATTTAGATTTTTCTGCGGCTATTGATTTAAGGGATTTCGAACCCAATAGTTTAAGCTTTGATGAATATTCAAGAGAATTCTCAGAAAGAAATCTAAACACTTTTTCGGGAGAAGATATTCAGCAGCTGTACAATGCGGATGTACCGATTTCTTTTTTGAGCAGACTCAGAGACACCGGCCTCTTGTCTGATCTGAATACCGATCAAATTACTTCACTCTATACCATGAGGGATAACCAATGAGAAAAGAACGAACCCGGCCAGGTAATGCTGATCCTGATTTTGATCTCGACGAATATCTTCGGGAGAAATCAAACCCGGAAAACCTTGATCAGGAATCTTTCTTCACCGAACAAGAGAAAGAACCAACTACAAAAAGAAACCTGATTGCCATCGGCATTTTTCTCATTATCGCTTCACTTTGGGTCGCAACCGGAGGCCCTTTTTCCATATTCAGTTTTGGTACTGGGGAAACTTCAACTTCCACAAATGTGAACCTCCCTGCTACCCCTTCGCCTCCCGTAGTTGAAGTACCTTTGCCTCCCACAGTTGAATATTCTGGAATAGAAAGTGGCTACCTGGATTATCTGCAACAATTCAATGAGCAAAACCTGAATATGTTTTCCGGTTCAGCCGTTCAGGCCTTTTACAATAGTGGCGTACCCATTCAGTACATAAAAGATATTGAAGGAGCAGGCTTGCTGGATGAATTCTCGTACTCTGCTATTATTGGATTATATAACAGTGGTCTACCCGTTGATTATTTGGTACAACTAAATAATGCCGGATTCTTAGACGAATTCTCCTATTCTGCTGTAATTGGCCTGTACAACGGCGGAGTCACCTTAACCTACTTAGAAAGGATGCAGAACTCCGGGTATTTGGATGATTTCAGTTACTCTGCAATCATTGGATTGTACAACAGTAATGTTACTACCAGTTACCTCGATGAAATGCAGGCAGCGGGTTACCTGGACGAATTCAGCTATTCGGCCATCATCGGGTTGTATAGCAGTAATGTAACAACCAGCTACTTAGACCGCATGCAGGCAGCCGGGTACCTCGATGAATTCAGTTATTCAGCAATTATTGGACTGTACAACAGCAACGTGAGCACCAGCTACCTGGATGAAATGCAAGCGGCCGGATACCTCGATGAATTTAGCTATTCGGCTATCATTGGGTTGTATAGTAGTAATGTGAGTATTTCTTATTTGAATGAACTTCAGGAAGCTGGTTTCCTGGATACCTTTTCCTATTCGGGTATAATTGGATTGTACACCAGTAATGTGCCCGTAGAATTTCTTACTGAACTGGAAAACAGAAATTTATTGGATGACATGAGTTACAGCGATGTAATAGGAGCTTACCAAACAGACAATTAAACCGTATCCAGGTCCCGGAATTGCAATCCATATAAATGGCTGTATAAGCCACCTTTTGCCAGCAGTTCCTGGTGGGTTCCGTCTTCCACAATTTCTCCTTTATCGATAACCAGAATTCGGTCGGCATGTTGAACCGTTGAAAGCCGATGGGCAATTACAAAAGTGGTTCTTGCCCGCATCAATCGTTCAAGTGCTTCCTGTACCAGGGCTTCCGATTCTGAATCCAGTGAAGAAGTAGCTTCATCGAGTAGAAGGATTTTAGGATCCTTCAGAATAGCACGGGCAATGGCTACCCTTTGGCGCTGACCTCCACTCAGTTTCACCCCTTTTTCTCCAATCAAGGCATCATATCCTTCCGGTATTTCCGATATGAATTCATGCGCGTTTGCATCCTTCGCAGCTTGAATGATTTCTTCGTCGGTTGCATCCAGGCGGCCATACAAAATGTTTTCCCGAATACTGCTTCCAAACAAATGAACTTCCTGCGGAACAATAGAAATGTGTTCCCGCAAACTCTTCACCTGTACCTCCCTTATATCTATCCCATCCACCAGTATACCCCCTTTTTGGGGATCGTAAAATCTTGGAATCAAATTAAGAAGCGTGGTTTTCCCGGCACCACTGGGCCCAACCAATGCAATCGTTTGCCCGGGTGCTGCTTCAAAAGATATATTATTCAGAATAACCCGGTCGTCTTCGTAAGAAAAAGTCAGTTTTTCGAACGAGATAGCTCCCTCCATGTTTTCAATCTGCCTTGCGTCGTCCCGATCTTGTATTTCAGGGATTTCATCCAGGATTTCAAAAATCCTTTCAGAGGCGCCTGCCGCTGAATTTACAGCAGTATATAGCCTCGAAGTTTGCCCGATAGAGCGCGAAATATTCAGTGCATAAATAATGAAAGCTACCAAATCACCTGCTGTTAGCCGATCAGCCAGCACTTCTTTCCCTCCGTACCAGAAAATTACTACCAAAGTGCTTAAGAACATAATACCCACTCCAGACCAAAACAATTGAGTAAGTACTACTTTCCTCCTCGCAGTAATAAAAAGCTTTTCAATAGCAGAACTATAACGGCTTACTTCATAATGTTCCCTCACAAACGCCTTTACTAAACGAATGGCTCCTAAAGCATCTTCTGCCACCGCCGTTGAATCCGCCAATTCATCCTGAATTCCACGGGAAAGCTTTCGGATTTTTTGGCCGAAATAGCGGGTTGCAATAGTTACAAATGGCACCGTTGCAAAGATTACCAAGCTGAGACGCCAGTTCAGCACCACCATTAAAGAAACCGAACCTATTAATGAAAAAGTGATCGTAAGCAATTGAGGTAAAGAATCGGTTAACGCCGTTCGAATGGAGCTAACATCGTTGGTTAACCGCGAAGTAATTTCTCCCAAACGGCGTTCAGCAAAAAACCGGAACCCTAACCGGTGAAGATGCTCATATACCTTTTTTCGCAGGTCTGTAATTACTCGCTCTCCCACCCACTCCAGGAAGTAATTACCCATAAACGAGAACCCGGCTTGTACAATAAACATGAGCATAAGACCGATTGCCAGTAAATTTAGCAATCCTTCATTCCCTTGTTCAAAAACGGCATCCAGCAATTCGCGCAACCCAAGTGGTACCGCCAGCCAAATAGCTGAAGCAATGAGCACCAATCCAGTAGCGCTAAAAAACCGAACCCGGTATGGCTTACTGAGAGCGAAAATTTTGACCAGAGTTTCGCGTAAACTCTTTATTCCCCTTTGTTCTGTTTCCTCTTTTTTGCTCATGGCTAAAATTTGGCAAATATAATGCCAAGAAATTGGGTTTTTTCCCGTTAAAATTGCTATCTAGTAACTAAAGCAAAATTATACTGTAAGCCTATGGATGGAGAAACGCTTACCTGGATTTTTTTGATTGGGGGGATCATTCTGATGATCCTCGAAAGTGTAATTCCAAGCGGTATGGCCTTAATATTGGGCTTTAGCGGCGTATTGGTTGGAATTAGTCGTTTTCTTGGAATCCTGGATGACCCGGTTACTGCAACTTTGGCATGGTTCATACTCTCAGCCGTTTTAACTGTTGTCTCGCTTCCATTCCTTAAAAAATACTTTGGTGGAGAAACAACTTTCAAATATGCTGATGAAGACTTTGAAGCTATGGATCAAATCGTAGATGTAGTAGAACCAATAAATGACGAAAACGATGATGGCCGCATTCGTTTCCAGGGAATTTCATGGCAAGCCAGAACTCTGGAAGGCGAAGTTCCGGTAGGTACCCAGGTAAGGATCAAATACCGGGACAATACAACATGGATTGTGGAACCTATTGATCCGCTGCCTTCACCAGACAGACAGAAATTAAAAGAATAACAGGAGTAAATATGTGGACTTTTATACTACTCAGTATCATTCTGATGTATTTTATCTTCACACGGCTATTTATCATTGTAGAGTTTCGGGAAGAAGTGATTCAGGAGCGATTGGGTAAATTCAAAAAAAACTTAAAACCCGGCTTTCATTTCCTGGTTCCTTTTATAGATCGGCCTGCCTACAGTCGCGAAATGCGCGAGCAGGTATTAGATGTTCCCAGCCAGACCTGTATTACTAACGACAATATTGAAGTAGCAGTAGATGGCCTTGTGTATATAAAAGTAATGGACGCCTATAAAGCCAGTTATGGAATCTCGAATTATCAGGCGGCTGCGGTAAACCTCGCTCAAACAACGATGCGTAGTGAAATCGGTAAAATTACCCTCGATGATACTTTCTCTGAACGTGAGCAAATGAACGAAAATATCGTTCGGGAAATTGATAAAGCTTCCAATCCATGGGGGATAAAAGTACTTCGTTATGAAATAAAGAATATTCGCCCTTCCAACGAAATCGTAGACACGATGGAGAAACAAATGGAAGCCGAACGGGAGAAACGAGCTGAAATCACTCATTCAGAGGGTTTCCGGCAAGCAAGAATTAACGAATCGGAAGGAAAGCAATCCAGCCAGGTGTTAGTTTCTGAAGCTAACCGCCAAAAGAGAATCAATGAAGCTCGGGGAAAGGCAAAAGAGATTGAATTAGTAGCCAATGCTACTGCAAAAGGGATAGAACGAATTGCCGACGCAATGCAACGGCCAGGAGGAGAATTAGCGGTGAAAACCAAACTCGTGGAACAGTACATTGATGAATTCGGCAAAATCATTGAAAGCTCGAATGTGACCGTTTTACCTACAGAAACAGCCAACTTGAAAACCTTTTTTGAAGGGGTTAGCAAAGTAAGTGATCACACTAAAGATGGAGGAACCAAATAATGGGATTTTGGGAATTGTTGAATACTATTAGTATGGGGCTTGTTCTTGCCTTTGTTGCATTTATCCTGTTCAGAGTGGTTATGTCATTTCGCTTGGTTCCTAACCAGTTTGCATACATTGTTGAACGACTCGGAAACTATAAAACAACACTTGGTCCCGGCTTTCATGCCCTTATACCTTTTGTAGACAAGGTAGTATACAAGCAAGATTTACGGGAAGAAACCATCGAGGTAGAACCCCAGGAATGCTTCACCAAAGACAACGTTAAAGTGGAAGTGGACGGAGTAATCTACTTAAGTGTTATGGACCCCGTAAATGCCAGTTATGGAATCACAGACTACCGATTTGCTGCTATTCAACTTGCACAAACCACTACCCGTTCTGTAATCGGTTTGATGGACCTGGACGAAACTTTTGAGGAACGGTCTTTTATGAGTAAAGAGGTAGTAAAGGTTTTAAGCGAAATGGAACAACCCTGGGGAATTAAGGTTCACCGATACGAAATTAAGAATATCATTCCGCCACGAACAGTTCAAAACGCCATGGAACGCCAAATGACTGCAGAACGCGACCGGCGTGCGGTTATTGCCAAATCTGAAGGGGTAAAAGGTTCAGTCATAAACGATGCAGAAGGTATCCGCGCTGAGATCATTAACATCTCGGAAGCGGAAATGCAGTCCCGAATTAATGAAGCAGAAGGTTTAGCCGCAGAAATTGAAGCCATTGCTGAAGCAACCGCCATTTCTATAGAAAAGGTGGCTGATGCACTTTCTCAACCTATGGGAACTGAGGCAATGCGCCTTCGCCTGGCTGAAAAATACCTTGGTAAGTTGAAAGCCTTAGGCAAAGAAGAAAATGATATAATCATACCAAGGGATATTTCTGATTATGATGAAGTTATGAATGGTCTTTCTTTAAAAGAATTGGAATTGAAAAAAACGAAAAGCTAGCTAGTACGCAGTATAGCTTTTTCCTTCCTCCAATTGAATGGCCCCTCTTCTGGAAGCAAATTTTACGGGGATGGTCATGTAGGTACCATCCTCCCGTACCACCTTTACTCCAAAGTGCAGGTGTGGCCCGGTTACAAATCCGGTTGCTCCGGAATACCCAATTAACTGTCCAGCCCTAACCTGTTGTCCAACCCGTACCCTGGCTCCATTTCGCTGAAGATGGGAATAATCAGCAAAGCTACCATCTTCATGCATGATGGTTATGTTGTTTGCAAGGTCAAAAAAGTCCCTGGTTGCTCCTCCCTGATCATTATTCTGAACTACATCTACTACCAGTCCGTTTCTGGCTGCGTATACTGCTGTACCTTCTGGCATGTTAAAATCCACGGAATACCTTACCGCACCCTGATGGGAGAAATTGCCACCATACCCCTGACTTACCTTTTGTTCTGTTCCCAAACGATACGGTAATCGATAAACATGAGAATCATCGTGCTTAGAAAGTGCGTTTCCCATAAAAAAGGAATAACTCGTATTATACTCCCAGGCCCGTCTCGGATTCTCAATGGCCAGTTCCAAAAGCTTCTTTGAGGATTGCGCATCAATCACATCAAGCACTGGAAATGGCTTATTCGAAGAAAGGTTCTGTTTGTCTATCTCCAGATTTAATGTAACCGGATATATATTACGATTACGAGCCCATATTTCTATCTTATTATTCCTCTCCACCTGGTAGACCTCAATTTCAGGAACTTGTTGTTCGGGTACAGCAATTGCAGTGAGCACGAAAAGTATTAAATGAAAAGGGATCATTAGTAAACTTAATTCTTATCTTTCGGAATTATATACGGAATGGTATTACTGTACATGAAAATATTAGTTCTCTACTTAATATTTCTTCTTGCATTAAAAAAAGATGGCGATTCAGATAGTCCCGAGGTATTGCTGGCTATCAAACAAGGAGATCATAGTGCTTTTAAGCGTTTTTTCAATAAGCATCACGCCTTTCTTTATCATTTCCTGTTAAAAAAAGGAATCTCGGAGCAGCAAGCTGAAGATCTTGTTCAGCAGGCATTCGTTATCATCTGGAATAAACGTTCTGATATTAATCCCAAAAAATCCCTGCGTTCCTACTTATTTAGAATTGCATACACCAGGATGTTGAATCTCATCCGTGACAATTCAAAATTTGAAGACCAAGCAGATAACATAGAGGATTTTTCGGAATCTACCCCAGACCAGGACTTAACTAATAAAGAATTAGGAATTGCAATCGAACATGCTATTAACTCTATGCCTGAAAAAAGACAAACTGTGTTCCGTTTGTGTTTCATCCAGGAGTTTACCTATAAAGAAACAGCAGAAATTCTGGAGGTTTCGGTAAAAACGGTTGAAAATCATATGGGGCTGGCTTTAAAAGAGTTACGAGGAAAACTTGAAGGGTTCAGAGAGTGATAACCGTTACCCTGATTTGATACCGGTTGGGGGAATGTTAAAAGTTGTGTGTACTAAAGATGTATTCAACTTAATCACAAAACAAACCCGAGAGGTACACCATGAACAAGATGAATAGACTAAAACAGATGTTTCTTTTAGCTCTTGTTTTATCCATATCATTTACAGCCTGTTCTTCAGTTAATAATGAAGTAAATGCAATCTCTGACGAAGATTTAGATCTTGCTGCTAATATCGTTGCCAGTTCTGTTTCGGATGATGAATCCGGCATGATTTCCAGCATATACGATGCCTTTTCCGATGTTGATAATTCAGGTATCTCGTATTCTGACGATGCTCGTTTTAAATCTCATGATAGAAGAGGGAGAAGTGGACGCGGAGGAGAAATCGATTATACCCACACTTACGATTCTACTACTGGTATTCACACCCTTGAATACACCCGAGTTGTTGAAAAAGAAGATTTCAGCAAAACAGTGTCCGTTTATCAGGAAGCAATATTCACTGACTTAAATGGAAACTTTATCGCTGAACCCAAAGCAAATAAGGATTCAATTGAAGCTATTTCTTTCACAAGTACTAAAAGTGGTTCATCAGAAAGTTTGTTCAGATCGGGCTCTTTCACAAAATCTGATGATTTTGATATTTCCGGAGCTCATGAAACCAGCAATATTCTTTCCATGGATGGAACACACTCTGGCTCAGGAAGTGCGTCTGGTTTAACCAGAGATACGCTGGAAGCTAGCCGTACTTATGAAATTGATATCGAATATGACAATGTAGCCATTAATAAAGATTCAGTAGAAGCGCACGGTAGCTTAGAATTTGCTGTAACGGGTACCCTTACCTACAGCGTAACTATGAGCAAAACTATTGATGGAGTAACAGACGAAACAGTGCTCGAAGGAACCATCAACCTTGAAGAAGATGGGACTGCTTTGCTTGAATTTAGAGGAATCTCCCAAATATTCAGATTTGGTTTAGGTGACGGCGAGTTCAGAAATGACAGAGATTAATATGACCTTGAGTTAAAAACTACGATCCTTCTGGCAGACTTTTTGAATGAAGTCTGCCAGATTTTATTTTTAAAAAATGGCCAACGAAAACCTACTTCCTGAAAACGATCGAGACCTGTTGCTTGCCCAACAAATTGGGGAAGCTTTGGCTCTTGGTATATCACTGGAATCGATCGACGACAGAATTATTGCGCCATTATTGAGTTACAAGAACCAGGTAGTTTCTTCCGAAAAATTAAAAACCGCTACATCCAATACTATCTGGGAGAATATTTATAAAGAAACCTCCTCTCATTCCGCAAAAATCCATACTCTTTCGAAGAGAGCCAATTTTATTACCTGGGCTTCTGCGGCAGCTATACTTATTGCAGCATTCATAGGTTTCTTTTGGCTCAGTCAACCTGATGATGCAGAACTTGTGGCAGAAGCTACTTCTTCCATTCAAGTGGTAGACCTGGTAGATGGTTCTACTGTAACATTACGTCCAAATTCCAGGTTGTATAAAGTAGGTTCTTCTGGCAACAGTCGAACCTATTCCTTAGCTGGTGAAGCTTTTTTCGATGTTGCAACCAACCCTGACTCACCCTTTATTGTTGATGCCGAATATGGTACCGTTACTGTACTTGGAACCCGCTTCAACATAAGTAACTGGGGCAGTAAGGCCATTGTATATCTGGAAGAAGGCCGCGTACAACTTACTACTTCAAATGCTGATTCCTCCATTATTCTGGAACCCGGTCAATCTTCAGAGATACAGAATGGTATTATCACTTCAACCAATGCGCCACAGGCTGATAAATTTAAAGATTGGATTTCTAATTCAATTGTTTTTTATGGAAATTCACCGGAAGATGTTATTGCAGAATTAAATCAACATTTTGGCGTTTCCATAAATATTGAAAAATTGGAAAATCAATCTGGCTTAAATGGAACCTTACAGCTCGAATCAATATCTCAAACTCTCGATGATCTTGGCTTGGTACTTGGTGGAACTTTCCGTCAACTTTCACTTAAAGAATACGAGTTCATCCCTATGGAATAGTTGATGAAAAATCTCAGTCGAGCTTTATTTGTAGTATTCGTCTGGATTCTTCTCCTACCATGCCATACTCAGGGGCAGTCTTTTTCTTATTCAAACGAACCACTTCTTTCGGTAATTCAGGACATTGAAGCAAATACTCCGTACCGTTTTTTGTATAGAGAGGCATTAATATCCGGTATAAAAGTTACACTTAACGCATCAGATGATCACATTCTCCAGGAACTGACTGAAGTATTAATACAGAGAAACATTGGCTTAAAAATCGACGAAGACCGGCACCAGGCACTAATCTATAAGTCCGTTCAGCAACAACTCACAAAAAACATCACTATTTCCGGGTATGTGGTCGACTCAGAGACGGGTGAAAGACTTCCCTATGCCACCATTTCCTGGAGAGAAAATGGTTTATTCAAAGGGGTAGCAACTACTTCTTCAGGTGCATTCAGTATTTCTATTACTTCTAATGAAGCAAGCATTTTTTTTCTAACTACTTATTTGGGATATAAATCGAATCAAATTGAATTGCCATTTGATGAAATAAACACCTGGAATGATTTAACTATCCGGCTGGAGCCTGAAACATATGGCAGCAAAGAAATTATCGTAAGCGGAGTAAACTTTTATACTCCCCAGGATACTTTATTGAAGGGACTTATTAAGATTGGAACGTTTAGTCCACTTGGAGAAACGAATGCTTTTAAATCATTACAAATGCTGCCTTCTGTTTCGATGAGTTCCGCTATTAATGATGGGATTAATATTCGCGGTAGTTCCACGGATGGCTTCCATATTTTATTGGATGGGCAAACTGTGTATAACCAGAGCCACTTGTTTGGAATGCTCGACGCAATGAATTCTGATGCCCTGAAAACAAGTGGTTTCTTTTATGATATCACCCCGGCACAATACCAGGCACCACTTGGCGGCACACTTTCTATGGTAACCCGTTCAGGGTCTATAAATGAATTTAATGGCTCTGCAGGCCTAAGTAACACCGCATTTAAATCTACCTTAGACGGCCCGATTATTAAAGGGAAATCCAGCTGGTTGGTTTCCGGAAGGCTTTCTTACATCGACGATGTTAACTGGTTTAACAATGGAAGTATGATTGAATATGGACTTGATGTGAACCGCCCTGCAGAAATCGTTTCGACCGAGGCTATCGATTTTTTAGATCAATTCGGTGATTTCACAATTGATGAAACCGAGGTTGAAGAGACAGATGCTCAGTTTTATGATATCCATGGCAAACTTTATTTCGAAACGGCAAATGGCTCTCAAATTACACTCAGCGGATATGCCGGATACGACAAAGCCTATCAAAACTATTCCAGAGAATTTGACCCCGGTACACTTTATGAAACCACCAATAATTGGGCTTCTCAAACAATTACAGGCTCCTATGCAGCTACCCTGGGTACCAATACACTATCGAATTCCAGAATTGGGTATACGTACTATTCAAGCAGCTACCTGAAGGATGATTTTGAATACCCGGTAAGACGAAATCAAAATTCTGAAGGATTTGATTCTGTCTCAATCCAACCTCTGGATTTAGAGAATTCGATTCAACAGTTTGATATTGCTCAATCCTTTTTTCTGAATCATGGCAATAACAGCACCGAAATCGGATTCAGTTACTCTGATTACGAGGTAGAATACGTGGAACTCAGCCTTCAAAGGCAATCTTTTGCCAGTTTAAGAACCAGCCAGTTGTTTGATGTTTACCATCAAACCGATATCTCAAGTATTCCCAATCTGGTGTTCAACCTGGGAAACCGGTTTCATTATTTCAGCAATGGAGAATATTTACGCTGGTCCCCAAGGTTGAAAGTTAACTATCATGTTAAACGGGATTTTAGTATGAGCATAGGATATAGCAGAAATTATCAGTTTATGCATCGCCTGGCTTTCTATAACATCAATTCCAATGATTTCTGGATTCTCACAAATGAGGATGAGCCCCCCTCTTCCGTCGACTATTTTTCTTCGGGATTGTACTATAACCTTAATTCATTCATTTATTTTCAGGTTGAAGGGTATTATAAATTTTTCAGCAATATCAGGCTTCATGAACTTAATACAGGACTAATTTCTGCCGCATTTAGTAACCGGGAGGTGCCGGTACTTTACGACAACTTTTCCAGGGCAAAAGGATTAGAATTTTTGATAAAGAATCGTTTTAAAGATTTCAGCATTAGCTCTGCATATACCCTTTCTTCTTCCAGGATAAGAAATAATGATTTCAACGAGGGGAAATATTTCTATTCTTCCTGGGACAGAAGGCATCAGCTTTCTGTAACAACGGAAACCAACCTTGCCAAAAACCTTACCTTTTACCTTGGGTGGACCTATGGAAGTGGTACTCCTGATTATGTTAATCCAAGAAGAATTGAAGATACTTTCCGCTTGTCAGACTACTCGCGACTAGATGCAACTATCGATTATCAGCTGGCACTGGAAAGTGGGATATTGAAGACATCGTTTTCATTATATAATATCTTCAATAGAAATAACCCCTGGTATGCAGAAAGAAAACTAGTCAATTTCCAGAATAACAACCGAACAGCAACCGGATCTGCAATTACCACCGTATACGATTTAGGAATTCAACCTTCCTTTAATATCAGTTTTAGCTTCTGACAACTGAAGGTTTCTCGTCTCCCACAAAATACATATCTATATCTCCCTGTCCCTCAACATGAATTTTGCCTCTGTACTCACACGTAAAGTCCTCGTGTACAAAATCGCAGGTAGTAGCGGAAATATTAATCTTGCCAATTTCACCCACCTCTTCCATTCTGCTGGCAAGTATTACCGTTGACCCCCATATATCGTAAGTGAATTTCTTTTTACCCACAACTCCGGCAATTACACTACCACTGTGTATCCCAATTCTCATTTTCCATTTCACCGCCGCAGCTTCATTTCGTTCATCAACAAATTGTTGCATTTCTTTAGCTGCTCTTACACAAAGCAATGCATGATTTTCTTTCTCATCGGGTAACCCCGACACAGCCATGTAAGCATCACCGATGGTTTTTATCTTTTCCAACCCGTACTTCTCGATGATATTATCAAACACTTCAAAAATCTCGTTTACTTCAGACACTAATTTTTTGGCCGACATTGTAGCGGCTGTTGCTGTAAAATTTTCGAAATCGGTAAACAATACACTTACTTCTTCATATCTACGAGGCGCAGCAGATCCCTTTTCTTTTATCTCATCTGCGATTCCTTTAGGAAGCATGTTGTAAAGCAGGTTATCACTCTTTTCTTTTTCATTCTCAAGGAGAATGGTTCTTTCTTTAACCAAAGCTTCCAATTCCTCGTTATACTTCTGAACTTGTTCCTTCTTCTTCCGCTCCTTCCCGATTTGAAAGTTGATAAATCCTACAAGTATTGTCGCCCCTAAGAAAGAATATAGTCCGTACGCCCACCAGGTTTTCCATGGTGGTGGTAAAACCTTAATTTGGATAGAAGTTCCGTGAGTATTCCAAATTCCTGCATTGTTGGATGCGCGCACGATAAACGTGTAGGTTTGCCCTGCGGGTAAATTAGTGTAAGATACATACCTTCGGTTTCCTACTTGCTGCCAGTCAAGATCGAATCCTTCCATTTTATATTCATAATTATTCTCCTCTGGGGCTGCAAAGTGAAGAGCTGAAAATTCGAAAGAAAAAACCTTTTCTCTCCACGTTAACACGATCTCATCCGTTTCTGAAATTGACTTTCTTAGCGGTGACCCAACAGCGGAAATGGGCACATATTCATTAAAAATCTGGAAATCTGTAATTACAACCGGAGGAATATGGGGGTTGTCTCTGATGCTATCTGGCTTAAACACAACGATACCATTGATACCCCCAAAGTACATACTACCGTCAGCACCTTTATGAAAGGCACCAAAACGGTACTCATTACTTGGAAGACCATCCCCTCGGTCATATACCCGCATACTCTCCGATTCGGGGTCAAAATCAACAATCCCATTATTTGTGCTTAACCAAAGATGGCCTCTGTAATCTTCAATGATACCATAAATCACATTATTGGGTAACCCTTCCTTGGTTGAATACCTGGTAAATACTTCCGTTTCGGGATCAAATTTGTTCAGCCCGTTAATAGTACCCACCCAAAGAAAACCATCCCTGTCTTGCCGGATTACATTTACAAAATTATCACTTATGCTGGTTTCATCGTTTGAATCAAACGTATAGCGCGTAAACGTTCCTCGTACTCTGTCATATTTATTCAACCCAAAACCGTGCGTACCCACCCAAAAATTACCCCGGTCATCTTCAAACATGGACCAGATTTTATTGTGGCTTATCGAATTCGGATTTGTACCGGAATGGGTAAATCTGGTGAAATTTCCGGTTTCCGGGTCATAAGCATTTAACCCATTATTTAACGTTCCAACCCAAATAATGCCTTTACTGTCTTCAAAAATAGTGGTGACAATATTCCCACTGATTGTATTAATGTCTTCCGGATCATGCTTAAAATGGATAAACTTATTTAATTCATCATCATAAAGATTTAAACCTTCAATGGTTCCAATCCATATTCCTCCTAGTCTGTCTTCATAAATAGCATTAACAAAATCATTGCTTAACGACATCTCATCGTTAGGATCATGCATGAAATTTGCAAAGGTTCTCGTGTCTGAATAAAGCTTGTTTACTCCTCCACCCTGGGTACCTACCCAAACGTTACCCTGCGAATCTTCATAAATTGCCCAAATATTATTGTTACTCAGGCTATTACTATTAGAGGGATCATTCTGATATACCGTAAAGCTTTCTGACGAAGAACGTATGAACTTATTTAGTGCCCCATTTTGCGTACCTACCCAAAAAACACCTGAACGATCTTCATACAAAGAGGTAATAGAATTGTTACTTAGGTTTATGGGGTAGTTAAGCTCCATAAAGTTGGTAAAATCACCGGTTTCTCTGTTCAGAATATTCAGGCCATTCAAAGTACCTACCCAAAAAGTGCCCCTGGAATCTTCATAAATTGAAAGTACCCAGTTATTACTTATCGAATTCCTGTTCCCCGGAATTGCCCGGTAAGCTTTAAAACGTTCGGTAACCGGATCGAAGTGATTTAAACCACCTGATTGAGTTCCAAACCAAATCTCCCCTTTGCGGTCTTCATAAATGGTTACAATCCAGTTATCACTTAATGAATTGGTATTACCAGGTTCATTCCTGAATTGTTTTATTTCAAATGACTGCCGATCAAATTGGTATAATCCATCTTCTGCAGTACCAATCCATATAAACTCGTTTCGGTCTTTGTACAACGTTGTAATCCTGGCTTCACTTATCCCCTCGTGTTCATCAACAGCATTATATATTCTGAATTCATTGGTAGCAGGCTCCAGAATATTGAGTCCTCCCTGCGTACCTACCAGTATAACTCCCAGGGGGTCCTGGAATAAGGCAGTCACAAAATTGTGGCTTATTGATTTAGAATCAGTCTCATCATGCTGAAAACGCAGAAACCGATCCTGTTCCCGGTCGAATTTATTTAACCCACCCCCTTTTGTACCAACCCAAATCGCCCCGTCCTGGTCTTCCAGGATTGTAGATATTTGGTTACTTGAGATAGAAAAGGCATCATATGGATCATTGCGGTAGATTTTAAATTCATACCCGTCATATCTGTTCAGTCCGTCTTCTGTAGCAAACCAAAGAAAGCCACGTGTATCCTGTAAAATATCATTGATAGTACTTTGAGATAGCCCATCTTCCGTAGTTATTTGTTCAAAACGGATGGACATATCCTGCGCGAATACAGGAAGCGAAATCGTAAAAGCCAACGAGAACCAAACTATTATTGCCTTCAATACTAACCCTTTAAATTATTCCTCCACCAAGTGTAATAATCTTAGCACAAAGAAAGAGTTAGATTCTATTAAAGAAGAAGGGAATTAAAAAAGTGGAGATGCGGGGAGTCGAACCCCGGTCCGAAAAGGTAAACCTGCAAGCATCTACATGTTTAGTTACTATTTAACATTCGCTTAAGGCTTCGCCTAGTAACCAGGCATCCCTAAACTATTCTGTAAAATTTCATGCATCAAAGACAGAAAACCTTAATACACTATCCTGCCGGTAACGACGCTTCACATTGGTGCAGACAGGCACACTACCAAGGAAACGGCTCAGCTAGTTTATGCTGCTAAGCGGTAAGAGTAATTGTTGTCAATTACATTTAGGTCCATAATGGAAGTTTTACGAGATCCATTGGACAAACTCGACATGCAACCTACGGTGTTACGCATCCCGTCAAATCCAGAACATCCCCAAATTTTCAAAGATCAAGTTTAAATATACAAAATTTGGAAACGGAAATTGTTGAGAACTGTTTACAAATATGTTTACCAGTAATTGTATTTTGGGCACCTAACTAAACCAACTATGAAATTCGGAAGCGTTACTAATCCAGAAAGCATTGATTTTCAACTCCCGGCAGATCATCCCGCTGTTCAGGACGTACTTTCTGAAGGAGATGGTTCTTTTGAGGTTTTTGTGGGCTGTGCTAAATGGAACCGGCAGGATTTAAAAGGATTTTACCCAAGAGGCACAAAAGACGAACTTCAGTACTACGCCAATCAATTCAATTCGATTGAATTAAATGCCACCCATTATCGAATCTTTGACGAAGTACAAATTCGTTCCTGTAAAAACAAAACGCCCGATTCCTTCCGGTTTTTTCCAAAAGTTGTGAATAGTATAAGCCATTACAAACGGCTGAAAGGAGTCGAGTCCCTTATCGAAGAGTATACCTTACCTATCAGAGCCTTCGATGAAAAACTGGGAATGATATTTCTTCAATTGCGGGATGATTTCAAACCAAAAGATATTGATCGAATCCAACATTTCCTTGAGATCTGGCCTGATGACTTACCCTTAGCTATTGAACTAAGACACACTGATTGGTTTAACAATGAAACAGTAGCCAACCAGATTTATGAATTATTTGAAAATCACAACGTGGCAAACATTATTACTGATACCGCTGGCAGAAGAGATTTACTTCATATGCGCTTAACGTCACCCGTGGCATTTATCCGATATGTAGGTGCAAATCACGAATCAGATTATACCCGACTCGATGACTGGGTTACCCGCTTAAAGCAATGGAAAGACCAGGGAATAGAAAAAATCTACTTCTTCGTACATCAAAATATTGAGAAAGAATCTCCCCTGCTTTCGGCTCATTTAATTGAAAAACTTAATTCAGCATTGGGAACGAAACTTAAGACTCCAAATCGGGATACAAATCAATTATCTTTGTTGTAAGTGAACAATTATTTAATACTGTAAGTGTTTTTTGTACGTAACTTATCTCTCCTTCATTCGTTGGCTGTACAGCCAAAAATTATATATCATCTATGATACTTCGATTACTTACTGCTGTTGTACTTTCCATTCTTTTCGGAACGTCACTCTTAGCCCAAACTGCTTCCATAAACGGCTACATAAAAGACAAAAATACAGGTGAAACTCTTATTGGAGCTAACATCGCGTTAATCGAAATCAATAAGGGAAGCTCTACTAATACGCTAGGCTATTTCACCATTACAAACATCCCGCCAGGTACTTATACCCTTGCAACCTCATACATTGGTTATGATACCTTTCAACGACAGATTACCTTAGCTGCCGGAGACCGAATTACGCTGGAAGTAGAACTTGATCCGGAAGTATTCCAGGGGGAAGAAATAATTGTGGAATCAGAACGTGAGCAGCAAGAACAAAAGAATATTGGGATTGCCCAGATTGATACTGATTTAATTGTATCTCTTCCTGCGGTTTTTCAGGCCGATGTGTTTCGTTCCATCCAGCTTCTTCCGGGAGTTAAAGCAGCATCCGATTATTCCAGCGGGCTATACATCAGAGGAGGAAGCCCGGACCAGACATTAATCTTATTAGACCGGGCAACCGTATATAACCCCACTCATTTTTTTGGTTTCTTTTCCACATTTAATCCAGATGCCATTAAGGATGTACGGTTATACAAAGGAGGCTACCCTTCCGAATATGGGGGACGACTAGGATCTGTACTATCTATTTATAATAAAGACGGTAACAGGAATAACAACACCGGATTGGTTTCTCTTGGTTTACTTTCTTCCAGGGCTTTTTTAGAGGGACCAATAAAAAATGGGTCGTTTATGCTTGCAGCCCGGCGTTCAACCATCGAGCCCTACCTTGCTGTACTTCGTGAAACCACGGATGGTATCCCCGACGGGTTTTATTTCTTGGATTTTAATGGCCGACTTAATTATGATTTATCTACCAAAGATAAATTCTCAGTCGCTTTTTATTCAGGAGGGGACTATGTGGATTTCCCGGTTTTTGATCAATTGGTGATTAACCTGGAATACGGGAACCAAACGTATAACGGAACCTGGACTCACATTTTCTCTGACCGGGTTTTCTCGAATTTTGTGTTCACTTATTCACGCTATTTCAATAGCCCGGTTTTTGAATTTGCAGAAACTGAATTTACCCAGAAAAATGATATCTATGACTACTCACTAAAGTCGGATATCGAATACATATTAAATGATGAACACAACATTAAGTTTGGGGCGTGGCTGGGAGGAATGACCTTTCGTCTTGTGAATACCTTCGATGGAGAAACCACGTTCAATCAAAGGCTCCAATCAGATTATGGAGCTTTATATGTTCAGGATATTTGGAAACCCTCACAAAGATGGGAAATAAACGGAGGATTCAGGTTAAACTACTTTTCGAGTGGTAATTTCCTTCGCGGAGCGCCAAGGTTATCAGCAGATTATTTTCTTACCGACCGGATTCGATTGCAGGCAGCATATGGTAGATATCACCAGTTTCTTACCCTCTTTTCCAATGAAGCCTTTTCCGGTTTTGATACCTGGTACATTGCTGCCGATGGCGTAGACCCGGCATGGGGTGATCAGTTTGTGTTAGGGGCTAAAACCGTTCCTTTCGAAGGCTATGGTTTTGACGTTGAGGTTTATTACCGAAGCATGAATGATTTGTTTGAATTAAATCCATTCATCGATGATTATGCCGGCTTAGCCTACGAGGAAATTTTCCGGTTTGGTGATGGCTATGCGTATGGTACAGAATTCTTTTTTGAGAAAAGAATGGGTCGCACAACCGGGTTCGTCGGATACACTTACAGCACGACGTGGAGAAACTTCCCCGAATACAATTACCCACTCCTTGGTGATCCACAAGATTCCCGGGACTATCCCCCAAAATACGACAGAACTCACGATGTAAACGTTGTAGTAACCCATCCCCTTAGCCGGAAATGGACGTTTATCTTCAATTTCAATTTTGCTACAGGTCAGGCCTATACCACTCCCAGTGGTAGAGTTGAATACTCAGGAAATGATATCATAGGCAATGAATTAAATAGCTTTACGGTTCAAAAACTAAACGCAACAAGGCTCCCGAACTACCGCCGGGCAGATATTTCTTTTGAACGTAATGGAACCTTTTTTGGAATGGGAGATGCTCAATGGCAATTCCAGATTATCAATGTATTTAATACCCGGAATGTGTGGTTCTATAGCTATGATTTTGACGACAATCCGGTAGACGAAGTGGAAGTACCCCTTCTGCCCATACTCCCATCTATAACATATACCGTTAAGTTTTAACACTATGAAGTATCTACTGCCACTCTTATTAATTAGCTTAGCCGTACTTAATTCATGCGTCAATTATGAAGACGAAGACTATATAGAGTACTTTGTGATAGAAGCCTACCTGTTTTCAGGCGAACAATTTCCGGAAATCCTTTTTAGTACCACAAACCCTGCTTTCGAATCCTACAGTTTTGAAGATGTAGCAGTGTCGGGGGCGGATATCAGGATTGAATCCCTGGGGGGCGGGATAGGATCAGCTCCGGATAATGTAATCACTTATTCGGAGTCTACACCGGGAGTATACCTCCCCGATTTTGAAGATTTTGTAGAACCCGGGCATACCTACCGTCTTGTAATTACAGCACCGGATGAAACTGAAATTACAGCACATACCATTACCCCCGGTGCATTTGAGCTTCTTACCGAAGATAATCAATCCGTGGAATACCAAGGAGAAGAACAGTTGGAATTAGTACTCACACCAAGTGAATATCCCGGCCGGCAAAGCATTTACATTTTTACATCCATTGCACAAGATACCAGTGTCGAAAACCTTACCCCTATTTATTTTGATTTCTTCGACAGTGATGACGATTTAACGTTAGAGGATTTTCGGGCAACCTCTTCAGGAACATTAAATGAAGGAAATTTCACAGAGAATGAAGATGGAACTATAAACCTGGATGTACCCTGGTTGGCAATAGCTTTCTATGGAATCAACGACCTGATAGTGAGTACCGTAGATGATAATCTATTCGATTTTGTAAGTTCGCAGGAAACTCAACTCGGAGGATTTTCTGTTTCACCAGGTGAAATTCCCAACCTGAATTACAATATTGACCAGGCAATCGGAGTTTTTGGCAGTTTCACTACTGATACCATCAGAACCAATATCCTTAGACCTGCAGAATAGTTACGCTGAAATGAAACGGAACCTTTTTTATTTACTTATTTCATGCTTCTTAGTACCCCTGTCAGGAACTCAATTAGCCTACGCTCAAACGTATGAAGGTTTTGAAATAGCACGTGTTCAATACCGTGGTGGTGGAGATTGGTACAATGACCCCTCTTCCCTTAAAAATTTGATTGCGTATACCAATCAACAGGTTCCTATTTCCATTTCTCCAAATTACCAGGATGTCGCTTTAGGAAGCACCGAGATTCATTCTTATCCCTTTTTGTTTTTAACCGGTCATGGTACTATTACCGCAAACAATACAGAAGTACGAAATCTTCGGGAATATCTTGAAAACGGTGGTTTCCTTTACGTGGATGATGATTATGGATTAGATGAACACATCCGGGATTTGATAGCACGGGTTTTCCCCGATGAAGAATTTATCGAGCTTCCTTTTAACCACCCTATTTATAACCAGGTTTTTGAGTTTCCACAGGGCCTTCCTAAAATTCATGAGCATGATAATCAATCTCCGCGGGGATATGGATTATTCAGAAATGGAAAATTGGTTATGTACTACACCTACGAATCAAACTTAGGAGATGGCTGGGCTGACCAGGAAGTACATAACAACCCTCAGAGTGTTAGGGAAACTGCCCTTAAAATGGGGGTTAATATTCTGGTTTATGCTTTGACTCGCACCTGATTTTAACTATACTCGAAGAAAAGGGGTACTTATGCCAGCTATTTCGCCATATTTATTTTTTCCGGGAAACTGTGAAGAAGCCATAGAGTTTTATAAGAAAGCTCTGAATGCAGAAGTAGTTTCGTTACAACGCTTTGGTGATGCCAGCATGCCGGTAAGTGATGACTATAAGCAAAAAATCATGCATGCTGAATTAAAAACCGAGCATTTCAACCTGATGTTTTCGGATGGTGCGCCTCATAAGGAAATTACCAAAGGCGATAACGTTCACCTGAATCTTTCTTTTGATTCTGAAACGGAACTTCGTCTTACATGGGGAAAACTTGCTGCCGGTGGAAACATCCATATGGATTTACAAGACACGTTTTGGGGAGCCATTTTTGGTCAACTTGAAGACCAGTTTGGGATTCGCTGGATGTTTAACTATCAAAAACCAGGGAACTAGCTCTTCTTCGCTTTCATTTCATATTTAAATACCTTTTTCCCTTTATCCTCCTCCGAAACACCCTCGGGATCGGGGTAAAAATCATCGGAATCCATTTTTTCTCTTTGAGTGATTTTGTCCTGAATGTCAGACTGAATTTTGGAAATAGCCCGTTTCTCGTCCGGAGTAGCAGATCGAAGTTTTTCTGCCAGTTCTTCTCTTTTTCTTTTGAAAAAACTCAATTCCATTGCCATGATCGAGCTTTTTGCTGTTTTGTATGGAAACTTATCTTTCTCGTATTTAATCCCGGTTTTTTCATGATGTCGTTCACTCGCCGAGTGTTGTTCCAACAAAACATCACCAACTAATCGGGGAAATGAATTGGCCATACCAGAATACACCTCAATGCTTATTTCCTGATTGTTCTTATACCGTTCAACAATGTCAACATAGAATCGCCGGAGTTCTACATCCTCAAACAATTTCTCATTCGTTAGCGAACAGATATAGGTCACCATATCTTTACCATAGGTAATCATCAGGCGGATGAGTTCCTTTTCATAATGAGGCTTCTTAACTAATGGACCTGGATGATCAGCTGGAAGCTTCGTTTTTTCCTCTTCCGGAATTGCTGTTGATTCATCACCAGCAGGGCTTTGCCCTTCCCTGCGCTCGTCCCGAAGTCGATCTCTGTTTTTTTCTTGCTTCTTTTTTGCAAAAATACGATCCAGCTCTTCAAACAATTCGCGGTCTGTACCCCGGCGGAATTTTTGAGTTTTCTGATGGAGATGCTGTACATATACCTGCCGCTGAATCTGCTCGGGAATATTAGCTATGGCCTCCAGAATTTCGGTAATCACTTTACTCAATTCTATCGGTTTGTCGAGCCTCCCCTCTTCATCTGCCTTAAGCATCAGAAAATCGACAAAATCTTTGGCTTCTTTGTTTTTTAACTCTTCGAAGGATTCCTTCCCGAATTGCTTAACAAAAGAGTCGGGATCTTCTCCATCAGGTAATTCCAGCAACTGAACTTCCATCCCTTCCGCTAACGCGATATCAATCCCTCGTTTCATGGCCGCTTGCCCGGCATTATCGGCATCGTAAATCATTACAATCCGGTTTCCAAACCGGTGTAAAATCTTCATCTGTCCCGGTGTTAGTGCTGTACCCGAACTTGCTACCACATTTTTTATGTCATGTTCATGCAAAGTAATTACATCCGTATACCCTTCTACTAAAATCACTTCTTTATGCTTACGGATATCATTCTTCGAGAAGTTCACCCCATACACCACTTCGCTTTTGTTGTAGACCTTTGTTTGGGAGGAATTGATATACTTCGCTGTTTTTTCGTTTCCCAGAATTCTTCCTGCAAAAGCAATTACTCTCTTACTTGGAGAAAAAATTGGAAACATGAGTCTCCCGCGAAAAGTATCATAAAACCCTTCCCCTCTTTGGCTGGGTTTAATAAGGTCGGCCTCCACTAAGTATTGCTCGTCAACCCCGGCATTTTGCGAAGCATGCCATAAATCACTTCCTCCTGAAGGAGAATATCCCAAACCAAAATCTTTGATCGTTTGCTGATTGTACCCTCGTTTTTCCAGGTATTGCAGTGCTTTCTCCGCTTCCGGGTTTTCTATTAAATTCCGGTAGTAGAATATGCCTGCAAACTTCAATGCATGATAAATTCCTTCCTTAAGTTGATAAGATTCACTTTGCTCCTCAGAAGGTTCCTCCTCGGGAATAAAAACCCCGTAACGATCTGCCAGTTGTCTAACAGCTTCATTGAAACCTATTCCCTCCTGGTCCATCACAAATTTAAATACATCGCCTGATTCCCCACATCCAAAGCACTTATAAATACCCAATCTCGGGGTTACATGAAAAGAAGGAGTCTTCTCGTTATGATATGGACAAAGCCCGATAAAGCCACTTCCCGAACGCTTCAACTTCACATAATCGGAAACAACTTCAACGATGTCGGCTGCATCCCGGACTTCTTCTTTTTTGGCCTCACTAATCATACAGCATTATAGCTACAAAGCAGCAAAGGTTCAGCAAAACTTTTAACCAGAATTAAATTTTAACTGCTTAGCTACTTTGTGAACTAGCCCTTATATTCCTGCCCTCAGAAATTCACATCAAAAAATAAGTATGAGCGTATTAGTTGGAAAAGATACTCGCCTTATTGTACAAGGCTTTACCGGTAGCGAGGGCAGCTTTCATGCCGGGCAAATGATAGAATACGGAACTAATGTTGTAGGGGGCGTTACACCGGGAAAGGGTGGCCAAATACATTTGGATCGCCCTGTTTTCAACACTGTTGCTGAATCTGTTGAAAAAGAAGGGGCTAATACCTCAGTGATTTTCGTACCCCCTGCTTTTGCTGCTGATGCTATTTCTGAAGCTGCCTTTGCAGGGATCAAAGTAATTATTTGCATAACGGAAGGAATTCCCGTTAAAGATATGATAACCGCCAAACAAATCGTGAAGAGCCATGGAGCTACTTTGGTTGGCCCAAATTGCCCCGGGGTCATCACTCCAGGTGAAGCCAAAGTTGGAATTATGCCAGGATTCATTTTCACACCCGGACCTGTAGGATTGATTTCCCGCTCAGGTACATTGACTTATGAAGCCGTTGATCAGCTTACAAAAGCGGGGTTAGGCCAAAGCACTGCTATAGGAATTGGTGGCGACCCTGTAATTGGCACCACTCACCTTGATGCGGTAAAACTATTCCAGGATGATCCCGATACAGAATCTATTGTACTTATTGGTGAAATCGGAGGTTCTGCAGAAGAAGAAGCCGCCGCATATATTAAAGAGCATGTAACTAAACCTGTAGTTGCATTCATTGCTGGTTCCACAGCGCCTCCGGGCCGGAGAATGGGGCACGCCGGTGCTATTATCTCAGGTGGAAAAGGAACCGCCCAGGAAAAGAAAAAGGCCCTGGCCGATGCTGGTATTACTGTTGTGGAAAGCCCTGCTGATATCGGGGAAACATTGAAAAGTGTGCTAGCCTGACCAACGCTTATACCCCAGATTTTGAAGCCCTTTTACAAACATATAAGAGGGCTTTTTTTGTATTCGGGATTTTGTTCATTAAGCGGGATTTTTGACATTCACTTCACATTCAGTTCTTATAGATTAGCTACCGTTGCAATAAAAAATCATATGAAATACTTTCTGCCGTATGCATTTCTCTTATTAGCTATTCTTTCACCTAATCTTTATTCACAAAGCGGTGCTCTTCGTCTGAATTTTGATGAGGAAGGAACTACGTATGTTCGTGCCTCCATCCGTGCTCAATTATGGGCAAGGTATACGGATTTAAATCCCGGTTCAGAAATTTATGGAGAAGCAGCGGATACGTATTTCGATGTTTCTGCCCGGAGGCTAAGATTAAACATTAATGCCCAGGTGACTCCAAAAATATATATGTCTGCCTTATTCGGTGGAAACAATATGAATTATACAACCAGCGATACTTTTGTTCTGAAAGTGCTTGACCTGTATGCAGAATATAAATTTTCAGACTTCATAGAACTTGGCATGGGAAAATCTGGCTGGCAAGGCTTAACCAGAAATAATGTACGCAGCAGTGCTTCACTAATGGCGCTGGATGCTCCGCTTTTCTCATTAAATACGGTTAATCGGACCGATGATACAGCCCGGAATCTTGGGCTTTGGATTAAGGGCAAAGTGAAAGATGTTGATTACCGGTTTGTGCTGAATAATACCCTGGCCTATAATGGAGGCGCACCTGCTGCAGACGCTGAATTCGCTACTATTATGCCCAGGCTTAAATCATCAGGATATGTCAAATATGAATTTTTTGATAAAGAGAGTAACAAATCCGGATACTCAAGCAGTACCCACCTGGGTAGTAAAAAGGTATTCAATATTGGCCTGGGTTTCATGCATCAGCCAAGGGCAACCTGGTCTTCCCCAAATGGAACAGACACTCTTTTTCATGATTTAACCCATTTTGCAGTTGATGTTTTTTTTGACTCACCAGTAAACTCAAGCGCCGGAACCGCCATTACCTCTTTCCTGGGATGGTACCAAATGGATTATGGCCCTGATTATATTCGAAATGTTGGGGCAAACAATGCGGCAAATGGAACAAATGGGAACCGGTCTTTTAATGGAACTGGAAATGCTTTCCCTATGATGGGCACCGGCACAACGATTTTCTTTCAACTGGGCTACCTTATGAGAAAAGATTTATTGGGTGAGGGAAATGAACAAATTCAACCCAATATTGCTATCCAGTTCTCTCAGTTCGAAAAGTTGGATGACCCGGTTCTTGTATATGATCTCGGTGTGAATTTGTTCATAAAAGGGCACTTGAACAAACTTACACTCGGCTTACAAAATCGACCAGTTTTCTTTGACAACGGAACCGATATTGCGGTAGAGGAACGCAAAAATATGATGGTTCTTCAATACCAAATTACGATTAACTAACAGGAGTTATATATGGCGAATATCAACGATAAAGGACTGGTAAACTATCCATTCATTATTACCGGGATCGTATTTTTTTTCGCCTTCATTCTGTTTTTTGATCTAAAACCCGGGAGCCCTGAAGTCACATATACAGCAGCAATTGCGATTCTTATGGCTTTTTGGTGGGTAACAGAAGCATTACCTATCGGGGCCACTTCCCTGCTTCCAATAGTTCTGTTTCCGGTATTTGGTATAATGGATGGACGGGCTATATCAGATGCCTATATAAACTATGTGATTTTCCTTTTCATTGGGGGTTTCATTATGGCATTAGCCATTGAGAAATGGGGACTTCACAAACGCATTGCACTCAAAATTCTTACCATGGTTGGAGGCAAGCCACTTATGATTCTGTTTGGTTTTATGCTTGCTTCTGCGTTTCTGTCTATGTGGATGTCTAATACCGCAACAGCAATGATGATGCTCCCTATAGCACTGTCTGTAGTAACCACCTTAGATGAAGAAACCGGAGAAGGAAACAAATCTTTCAGCCTGGCGCTTCTGCTTGGCGTTGCTTATGCCTGTTCATTGGGCGGCCTTGCTACCTTGGTTGGTACACCTCCCAATCTTTCTTTTGTTCGAATTTTTGAGATCATCTATCCAAATGGACCTGAAATATCTTTCGGGCATTGGTTTTTCTTTGCTTCCCCACTATTCTTACTGTTATTTATTATAAGTGTAGGCTTCTTGTATCTTCGTTTCCTTCCAAGAAATGGTGAAGTGATTGTTGGGAAAGATTTCTTTCAAAACAAATACGACGAACTCGGAAAAATGAAACAGGAAGAGCGCCGTGTTTTAGTCATGTTCATTACACTTGCGTTGCTTTGGATTTTCAGAAAATCCCTCACTATCGGGCCAATAACCATCCCGGGTTGGAGCAATGTTTTTGAGAACCCAGGTTACATCAATGATGGAACCATTGCGATTTTTGTAGCCCTGCTGCTTTTCATTATTCCATCAACCAAAAAAAGAGAAGGTTTGGTAACCTGGGAAATTACCAGGAAAATACCCTGGGGAATTGTATTACTTTTTGGTGGAGGCTTTGCACTGGCAAGTGGATTCATTAATTCCGGATTATCCAATTATATCGGTAGTCAACTTGAAGGAGCCAGTCGTTTCCCTGCATTTGGACTCATACTCACCTCATCAGGGTTAATGACTTTCTTAACTGAATTCACTTCAAATACAGCCTCTACAGAAATGATGCTTCCCATTATTTCCAGTGTCGCAAATACAATTGAAGTGAATCCTTTGCTTCTGATGATTCCAATTACCCTGGCCGCTTCAATGGCCTTTATGTTCCCGATTGCTACTCCTCCTAATGCTATTATTTATGGTTCGGGAAGGGTTTCAATGATGGAGATGGCCAAAACAGGTTTTGCGTTAAATATTCTGGCTATCCTTTTAATCTCTGTTATCACTTATTTTTGGGCACCTATGGTGTTTGATATTGATCTAACGATGTTCCCCGAATGGGCCACTCAGGTTGGGGAAAATGGGCATTAAGGCAAAAGGTACTTAAACCTTTTTTCCTCATACTTTTTTC
>JAKSCW010000489.1 GCA_022360375.1 Balneolales bacterium | reverse complement strand
GAAGAACTGAAAAAACAACTTCCAGCAGGTACTCCTAAACCTCATGATTCTTTGCTGGTAACCGGATCCCTGGTTTTTGAAAAAGAATTTATGGAGCTGCAAACTCCCATCTGGAACTGGGTAAAAGGGGCAAACTGGAAAGAACCATTAGGCCCCGGAAGTTCAATTGAAGGGAAAGAAAACCATCCAGTGGTACATATTGCCTGGGAAGACGCAATGGCCTATGCAAGCTGGACGGGAAAGCGCCTGCCTACAGAAGCCGAATGGGAATTTGCGGCCCGGGGTGGCGGGCTCCAAACATCTGTAAATCTAAGAGAAATTGCCTCCCGTAAAGCCAACGTTTGGCAAGGAACTTTTCCCTACCAAAATTCAGAAATGGATGGTCATTTTTATTCTTCCCCGGTCAAATCTTTCGAGCCAAATGCTATCGGTTTGTATGATATGAGCGGTAACGTTTGGGAATGGGTTTCTGATTGGTACGATCCGGACTACTACAAACGTTCTTCAGGTTTTGAAAATCCCAAAGGACCGGATTCAAGTTACGATCCGCTTGAACCTTCCATTCCTAAAAAAGTGGTTCGGGGCGGTTCTTTCCTTTGCCATGAAAGTTACTGCGCCGGCTATCGTGTATCAGCTCGTATGCGTTCCAGCCCCGACACCGGACTTCTTCATACCGGTTTTCGGTTAGTTAAAGAGTATGAACCTGGTGTTCCTTCCTTATGAAACAATTGATTGTTCTCTATTTTTCCAATGTACCCTTGGGGCAATAAGTAAGATCAAAAGAATATCAGGCGGAATATATCCGGTTATACTTTCTCCGATAATTGACAGGAGAAAGTCCTGTTAGCTTCTTAAAAAGTGTCCGGAATGATTTTTCATCAGAATAACCTACCTCGTACATTACCTCAGAAATATTTTTAGGTGTGGTTTCCAGGCTTTTTTTTGCCGCTTCAACCCTCACCCTTTGTATATATTCAGTTACGGTATTCCCTGTCGCCTTTTTGAATCTTCTTTCAAGGCTTCGCTTACTAAGCGCCACCAATTCAGCCAGTTCGTTTAACGTAATTTTCCTTGTGTATGCCTTTTCAATTTGCTCCTGGACACTAAGAATTTGCCTGTCCTGATGATGTTTTTGTCCCACAAACATAATGAAGGGTGACTGGGAGTTTCGATCTAAATCAATAGAGAACATTTTGGCAGCCAGAATAGCCATTTCCCGGCCTGTATATTTTTCTACCAGGTACATAATCAGGCTTAAATAGGCATACGCCCCACCGCTGGTATAAATCCCATTATCTTCTGTCATTATATCTTCGGGTTGCAAATTACACTGTGGGTATCTATCCCTGAATTCTTCAGCAAATGTCCAGTGGGTGGTACACTTTTTTCCGTCCAAAAGACCGGTTTCGGCAAGCAAAAAAGAGCCTACACATAAGCTTGCTACCTCTGCCCCTCTACTATGTTGATGTACGATCCAGGGGATGAACTCTTTATTCCATTCCAGTGCCAAATCCTGGTCACTTTGCAGGGCTGGAATGATGATTAAGTCTGTTTCAGAAACTTCATCCACTAACACTTCCGGGTACATTTTAAATAAACCGCTGGCCTGAGGAATTTCTTTCTCCAGCCCAACCAACTGAACTTTAAAAAGAGGTGGCTTTCTTTGTTGCCCGGCCAGGGAATTCATCATGGTCAAAATTTGATGGGTGCCCTCTATGTTACTAAGAGAGCTTTGTCCGTGCGGGAGAAGTATGGAAACATGTTTCATAGTACCGGGTTAATTTCCTTCATATTCGAAAAACAGATTGTCGTAATCAACCCGAAACATTGGCGATTTTGCACCTTTTTGGTTTAGTGTTGGAGCAATATATTTAACTAAAACATTAACCTATGTGCCATGACTAAAACTACTATTCACGCCAATTTGTCGAATTCACCCCGGAAAGAATTCATCAAAGATTTAAATGTTGCATTTGCTTCTGGCAATGCTGCTTTCATTGTAGAACACGTAAGTGATGATATGCTCTGGATCATTCACGGAGATCAAACCCATAATGGAAAAGAGGCTTTTTCCAGTGCGGTACATAAAATGAAGGAGTACACTGCTGATGAACTGGTGATTCACAGCATCATTACCCACGGAAGGGAAGCAGCTTCGAATGGGGAAATGACCATGGGTGGCAAAAAATATGTGTATTGCGATATTTACAAATTTACCGGTACCACCGGAAATACGCTCAAAGAGATGAACTCGTACGTGTTGGAAGTAAAATAACAGAATCATGCTTAGCTCATCACCAGCCTTTGGAGGTTTTTCTACTAATGATCTTTATGCATCCGAAAACTTCTATTCCGAAGTACTCGGTTTAAAAGTTGAGATAACTGAAATGGGGATTCTTCTGGTCTTCACCCATGGGAATCAACCTATTATTATTTATCCAAAAGAAAATCATGAACCGGCAACATTTACCGTTTTGAATTTCCCTGTTGATAGCATTGAACAAGTAGTGGATGAATTGATTGCAAAAGGAGTGGTTTTTGAACAATATCAGGACCCTATCCAAACTGATAACAAAGGAATTCACCGGAGTGATCTGCCTAATGCTCCGCATATTGCATGGTTCAGAGACCCGGCCGGGAATATCCTGTCTGTAATGGAAGAAAAATAATTTAAATTCAACTTAGATTACTATGAAATTCAACGCGTGGATTAACCTGCCCATCAAAGAGGTCAAGCGATCCAAAGAGTTCTTCACCAAACTCGGAGCCACCTTTGTGGAACATGAAACCGAAACCATGTTCGGAATATACCTGGGGGAAAACAGAACCCAAATCATGATGTTTACTCATCCTGAATTCGAGCAATTCACCCAGGCAAAAATCGCCGATTCCGGCTCATTTACTGAGGTTCTCATTTCGATGGAAGCGAGTTCAAAAGCTGAGGTTGATGAATTGGCTCAGAAAATAGTTGAAGCCGGAGGCTCATTATTTGCCGGACCAGAGAGCTGGCAAGGCTGGATGTATGGAATGGGTTTTCAGGATTTAGATGGGCACCGCTGGAACATTGCATATATGGATTGGGAAAATCGACCTGAATAAAAACGAACCCGGTTCCCCAGGCTCGTTCTTGCTATTACTATCTGATTTTACAGATACCAGATGTGGTCTCATCTATGTTATTATTTCCTGAGCAGGTGCTGAAGTACAGGATTCAGATTATAAATGCCAATTACTCAGAGACTAATCAATGGTTTGGCATTTGGATAGCCCCTGAATCAGTTTTTTATAGTGATGTTTTATTAATAACCCGGATTCTGTAAAAGGAATCCTTCTACATTGGAAGCTCCGTCAATAGCTCTTTGAGGAATCGGGAACAGCCTTTTGTTTACATCAGAATTAGTTTTCTCAGTCCAGGAATCTTCATATGTGCCAAATCGAATTTGATCTGAACGGCGGAATCCTTCCCAGTAAAGCTCGAAGCCACGCTCCCGGAACATATCGTCCAGATTAAGCGAAGTTAAAGCCGGGGGAACCTGGGCAGGACGAGCAGTTCTGGCCCCTCGTAATGTATTTACATCCGCAAGGGCTCCTGCATTATCTCCGTTTCTCAATTTAGCTTCTGCACGCATCAGGTAGATTTCTCCTAAACGAATCATCACGATATCTACACTGCTAAAACTGTTACAGTTGGGCGAAGTTCTGCTGCATTCGTATTTCGCAAAACGATATCCTTTATTATGTAACCGACCTTCGTTGGTAAAATCTACATCTATTGTATGATCTACATATCCAACATCGCGATCCGGGCCATTACCTTTTCTTTGGAGAACCGGATAAATACGAACCTGGGAAGCATCATCGCAGGTGATGAAGACCCCGTCATCTCCTTTTCTTGGCCCCCAATTGATACCACGATGGAATCCACGGTTCATGTTGTAAGCGGTTGGTTCAATACAGAAGAAGTTGTCTTCATCATTAAGTGGAGAAAGACCCGTTAAATCCTGAATAGAGTCCGGGATAATTACATTTTCCATATAAAAACGAGCATCCGCTTCAGCGGCATCTTCACTGCCGTAGAAATCGATCCAGGTTTGCATGAAATCAGAAGTAGCAGCCGGGCCATCCGTTCCATCGGCACTTGGGTGCTCGGGGCGTGGAAATAATGAACCGGCTAACGACCAATACGCCCAGCGGTTATGTTCCCTGCTTATTACGCCGCGTTGATCTAAAGACCAAATTACCTCCGGGTTTGAGTTGTTCTCATCATTGAATAATGCAAAATATTCGGTAGATAATGAGTAATCACCAGAGCCAATAATATTATCAGTATACTCAATTACCTTATCCATATCAGCCTCCGTAAACGAAGGAGTACCATATGGATCGCTATAAACCGCAGCATTTAAATGGAGTCTTGCCAGAAGTGCCCATACAGCACTTTGTGACAATCGTCCTGGCCCCAAATCTGTACCAATTACATCCACTACTGATTCCAATTCGTTTTGAATGTAGCTGATTGCATCATCTGCACGTAAGATAACCGACGTTTCTGCTGTACTTTCTTTTTGGAAAACGATACCCCAGCTATCTAGTGCTAACATGTTTAAATAGGCGCGTAGTGCAATCATTTCATATAAAGCGCCGGTTGCTTCCGTGTTGCCATCTTGTGATAAAGGGCGAAGCACTTCGATCGCGGCAACTGTCCGTGAAATGTTCTTGGTAAGTTCATTCCACGAGCTGGTTACCAGGTCATTTCCAGGTGTCATCAAATGTTGATGAGTAGCAATAAATTTACCGCCATCAAACCAGTCAGTACCACCCCGGTATGGAAGTATGGCTTCATCAGAAGCAATTTCCTGCAAACCAAACATGTTGGTGTGTCTCC
Source organism: Balneolales bacterium (assembly GCA_022360375.1). Taxonomy (GTDB): domain Bacteria; phylum Bacteroidota; class Rhodothermia; order Balneolales; family Balneolaceae; genus HXMU1420-13. The sequence continues at coordinate 5,931 of JAKSCW010000489.1, read as the reverse complement.
AAACTCTGGAAACCTGGCCATAGGCAGGTGCTATTGCACCGCTAACGGTTTCTGCTTGTCCAAGCCCAGTGAACGACTCGTCAAGTACCTCTTCATCCAACACGCTACATCCCCATGTTCCTGCAAAGAGTACGCCTATGAATAATGTGATTAAAAATCGTTTGTTCATTTTAGTGTTTCTTAAAAATTGATTTAAAATATTCATGAAAGTTTATGAAGCCGTTTTTGCAGCTTACACAAAATTAGAATGATACATCCAGACCGAACATGAATGTTCTGGCTGATGGATATGTAAACCTGTCTATACCGAATGTCTGGATACCACCCGTTGAGCTGCCTGTGTTCACTTCAGGATCGAATCCACTGTAACCGGAGATCACAAACAGATTCTGACCTGTAACAGTTAACCGAGCATTTTGAATAACTCCCTGAAGCCCGATTAAGGAAGGTTTGATATTATATGAAAGCGTGGCATTGTTCAGGCGCAGGTAATCACCATCTTCTAAATACCGGGTAGAAACTGTATTGGAGTTGGTTATATCTTCATTAGCAAATTCGGTAGCAAAATCAGTAGTATTGAAATTGTTAGCCAAATTACTGTTCGAGAATAACGACATAGCCGTGTGGTTATAAATCTTATGCCCACTCGCGCCATTGAAATTAAGGCTTAACCCTAAATCATTGTATTCAAAATTCAGTTGGATCCCGTAAAGAAGTTTGGGAAGCGCACTTCCAACAACAACCCGGTCATTTTCAAGAATCTCTCCGTTTCCATCCTGATCTACAAAGGAATTCAAGCCATCGCCACCAATTCCATTAAACTCAAGCATATAGAAAGCACCGATAGGCTCGCCATTAATATATCCGTTAATAGTTGCACCTGTTTGTCCGGCACCTGAAGCAGCACCGGTAGTAAGTACTTCAAATGGAGAATTAACTACTTCGTTGTTGATCGTAGACAAGTTCCCCCCAATGCTGTATTTAAATGCGCTGGTAGACGGGCTTCTGTACTGAAGAGTAAGCTCAAGACCGGAATTCTGAATTTCCATATCATTGATATTTGTCCAGTACGTTGACGTTGGCTGAATAGGATCGGCAGGTACTACTTCAAGTAAAATATTATCACTCACCTTGTTGTAATATTCCACAGAACCAAAAATGCGGTAATCAAAGAATTCAAAATCAACACCAACGTTCGTTTGAGTGGAAACTTCCCACTGTAAATCGGGGTTGGCCAACCGGGTGAAGATAGTACCGTATGGATAATCTTCAAGGTTCTCATCATCCGGATCTAAAGGATAGGTATCGTCGTTACTCCTGCTTTCCGTGAAGCTTGCCTGGGTAATTTTACCGGGAATTTCCTGGTTACCGGTTTGTCCCCAACTCGCGCGCAGTTTTAAGGTGTTGATGAAGTCACTGGCCAGGAAATCTTCTCTGGCAATATTCCAACCCAATGCAAACGAAGGGAAATATCCGTATCGGTTGTTGGAACCAAACTTCGATGAACCATCCGCACGGAACGTTGCGGTGGCTAAGTATTTTCCGTCGAACGCGTAATCCAATCTACCAAAGAAAGATTGGAGTTCGTCTTTACTGGCAGCAGATGAAATAGTAGTGGGCATGCTTTCTGTGCTTACCTGGTCCTGATATCTGGGCTCAATTCCATTATCAGTAAAGCCTTCCTGGGAAATGGATGTACCGTCATACTCGAACTGCTGGTAGGAATGTCCAGCTAAAATTGTAGCATTATGCACACCGTTTTCCAATTTATAAGAAAGAGTATTTTCAATTAGTTGGTTGGTATTTTTGATATTTGAAGTAGTTAATCGTCCGGTTTCAAAACCTTCCAATAATTGATAAGGCATATACTGTACATCGCGGTTCGTAACCGAGTAATCAACCCCGATATTTAATTTGTATACTAACCCATTTACAATTTCCAGAGATGGCGAAATATTAGCCAGAATGCGGTTATTAATGGCTTCATCTAAGTAAATATCATAGCGGAGTACGGGATTCAACATTTCATCCAATAACGTTGGTTCTCCATTGGTGAAGACCGGAATGGTAGGGTTCAGCTGAAGCATATCCACTACCATTGCGCTATTATCAGGACGAAGATTTTCAGTTCGAACGGCATTCAGATGATAATCGACATTAAGCCTCCCTTTTAAAGCAGTTTGACTTAGATTTAACCGACCGGAATACCTATTCAAATCATTGTTTTGGAGTATCCCTTCCTGACTTTGAACACCGACTGACGCGAAATAATTAAAGTTATTGCTTGCTCCTCCGCTCATAGAAGCATTGATATTTTGTGTCATCGCATTTTGAGTAAGCTCATCTTGCCAATCTGTATTGGCGCCTTGATCAACCAGGGTACCGCCCACAGCAGGAACCTGAGTACGGAATTGATTGGCAGTGAATACATCCATTTTATTGGCGATGCTGGAAATAGCCGCAGAAGTTGAGATCATCAAACTGGAAACTCCTCTTTGAGCTTTCTTCGTGGTGATTACAACTACCCCATTTGATGCCCTGGCTCCATATAAAGCTGCTGCAGAAGCATCTTTCAATATCTCAATACTTTGAATATCATTTGGATTAATAAAGTTAAATGGGTTATTGGCAACGCCGGTTGAGGTATTATCGAGAACAAAACCATCGATTACATAAAGTGGGGTTGTACCTGAACGTAAACTACCAACACCTCGAATAATTACATTTTGCGCTGCGCCCGGCTCCCCACTTACATTAGTTACATTAACCCCGGCAACAACCCCTTGCAGCAGCTGCCCTGGGTTTGCTACAACCCCTTTATTGAAGTCGTCTTCTCTGGCTGAAGAAATAGAACCGGTAACATCACTTTTACGCTGTACACCGTAAGCAACCACCACTACTTCATCGAGAAACTCGCTATCAGGAACAAGCTCAATCAAATACTCGGTTTCCGTAGTAAGAAAAACCTCCTGAGTTATAAAGCCCAGATAACTTACAATAAGTGTAGTCGCATCATCCGGTACTGATAACTCAAAATATCCTTCATCATTGGTAGCTGTGCCAATTCCGGTTCCTTCTACTAATAGATTTACGCCAATCAATGGTTGTTTTGTTTCTGCATCAATTACCCGGCCCGATATCTCAATATCCGGTTTTACAATTTCCTCCAGACTTACATCTGGCCACACATTTTTTGTATTGACCGCAATCGTAGAGTTTATCTGCCGAAACCATAACCCGGTTTGATTGGAAACTGAAACCAGTAGCTCAAAGAGGGAAGTTTCTTGTTCATGATTAAGCAGTTCTTTGTCCAGGTTTCGAAGTAAATTGGGGTTATATAGGAAACTAAATTCTGTTTGTTCTTCTACCAGTTTAAAAAGTTCTGAGACCGTTGCCTTTTGTGATTCCACCTGTACAAAAACGGCTTTTATGTTTTGGGCATCAGCGGTATTGGCGTACATCACATTTGCTGTAATAGCAAAGATAAGCATCATGGTGAGTACTAGCTGAGACATAAAACCTAGTGTTTTAAGTAGCTTTTTTTTCATATAATAGCTCGTTAGCAAGTTATTATTACTGTTAACTGATTAGCCTGTTTACTTCTCGTAGCGCCAACTTCGTAGGTAAACAGGTTTTATTTTTTGTTGTATGCCGTTACCGGCAACTTCCTCCGGATAGAATTACTTCTTCCTCGTTCAACTCGTAGCTGATTCCTGTTACGAATTGCAATCCATTCAAAACATTCTCTAAGCTTTCATCCTTAAATGTTCCTACCACCTGGCATTCTCCAGCGTCCAGCTCCGGGGTATGAATTGGGATTCCATACCATGCTTCCAGTATATCTACCACTTCTGTAAGGATTCGGCCTTCAAACTCAAGGATATTTTTTCGCCAAACTATTTTGTTTCCAATTCCCTCATGAATTTCCGAGATATACCTGCCGGGTGTATACCTGATCCATTGATCAGGTTCCAGTATAATTTCTTGCTTTGAGCTATCTGCAATGGAAACAAGTACACTTCCTTCAACTAAAGCCACTTCTGTTTGATTGGTATTGTTTCTGTGCTGAATATTAAATTTTGTCCCCAACACGGTAGTGGTTAACTCCCCGGTTATCACTCTGAAGGGGCGAAGCGTTTCGGATGTTACATCAAAAAAAGCCTCTCCCTCTAAGCGTACCACCCGTTGATCTGCCGGGAATTGTTCCGGATAATACAACGTACTGTTTGCATTTAACTCAACTACTGTTCCATCAGATAAAGTGACCTGGGTGATAGTTTGTGAAGGACTGGTTGTCTGCTTTTCTACCACTTGCGGGCTACTTTTTGTTTGTATTGTTGAAAAGGTTATTACTCCAACCCCAACCATTAATACCAGTATCGCAGCAACCCTGATAACCGGGGGGATTCTTTTTTTCTTATGAACTTTCGGTTCTAATTTTTTTAGTGCGGGCTTACTTTGGATACTTCTTAACAGGGCGTCTTTTACCTTTTGTTTATCGAACCGGATGCCTGGGAAATTATCATTTGCAATATTATACAAGTGCTCAACATTTTCCGGGTTTTCATCTAGCCAGTTTTCAATAAGGTCGTTTTCCTTTTTGGCTAACGTTCCGTCCAGGTATTTTTTCAGAAGTCTCGTTTCAGGTAAATTTTTCATGGCTACCCGTATATACCTTCAGTTCCCGGGATACCCTTACCCGTAATTGGATTTTTTTAAATTTCGTACCTGTTAAATTCCTGACGGAGTACTTTAAGAGCTTTTGAAATATGTACTTCCACGGTTTTTGGTGAGATTTCCAAATTCCGGGCAATCTCCTTGTAGCTTAGGCCATCTTCACGAGACATCAAATACACCGTTCGGGCTTTAGCTGGCACTTCATTAAGTGCTTTGTTGTAATGCTGATTCAGTTCTTTAACCGCATACTCATCTTCTTTGTACCTGTCAACCGGCTCTGCAACCAAGTCCTCGCATTGACTGAGAACATTTTTCTTTTTTCTCTCAAGATGAGTAAGCGCAACATTGCGCGCTGTTTTAAGCAGGTAAGATTTAATGTATTCGTGATTGACAGATATTTTTTCCTTGTACTTCCAAATTCGTAAAAATACCTCCTGGACCAAATCTTCCAATTCATTTTTTTCTTTCACATAGTAGGAAAGAAACCGGGCGATAGAGTCTGCCTGAGAATTATATAATTGTAGAAAATCTTCCCGTTTCATTAAGCATAATAGATTTGACCGATTTGAAATTAGTCAATGAGATATTACGGGAACATTAATTAAGGTATTAAAAAGGGGGTTGTATGTTAAATAAAAAAAACCCGGTCAACTATTTATTGACCGGGTTTTTTGTTTAGTCATTTCCTCTAAGACCTCGGGCGGTTCTGTCATCAGGTCGTGGCGCTGGTGTCATCTGGTTAGAAGAATCATTAAGCAACTTCATTACTTCTTCTACCACTTTTTCCATTTGAGGATCTCTGCCCTGCATTAACAAATTTGGGTCATCCCAAACTGGAAAATCCGGACGAACTCCTTCTCCTTCCCAGAACCAGTGCCCATCATTGTCATATAACCGCGCACCGGGAACGGTTATACCACCGCCATCTATAAGGCCGTGCCCTGTAGCAGGCCCTACCAGAATCCCGAGGGTTCTTTCCCCAACAATGGGGCCTGCTTCCAATTCCTGGAATGCCCAGGGAAGTCCGTCTCCACCTGAACCGGCCCAGCCGTTAATCAACATTCCCATTGGTCCTGTATTTGTGTGTATTGGCTGGGTGTGATCTCGTCCGTGCCTCCAGTGCAAATTATAAACTACCGGACGTTTCATTAATTCAAGGAAGCGATCAGCCAGTTGGCCTCCCCCGTTAAAGCGTTCATCAATGATAAACCCTTTCTTATGAAGCTGCCCATAATACATTTTCACTAATTCAAG
>JAKSCW010000176.1 GCA_022360375.1 Balneolales bacterium | reverse complement strand
GGAATCCAACAATTCGCTTAGTACTTCCTGGTTATCCATTAAAGGATCTCTTAAATAGAGAACTGTTTTTTTCTCCTCATTAACGGTTGGAATACCCAGAGCAAAATCTGCCTTATTTCCTCCTTGTAAACTCAAAAAAGAGAGACCTAATAAAGCTACATACCCAAGAAAAAAGTACCTCCATTTTATTCTGAATGGAGATTTTGGATTATCCATAACTCGGATTAAGAAGCCTTTACAGGAGAACCTTGTTCTTGTTCATATTTTAGTGTAGAAGGGGCAACACCAAAGTCTTCGGAAGGATTGTATCCTAATGTTTTCAAAATTAACCCGATAAGTGCGTAATGATGAACCGTGTGACTAATCAGGAACTGGAGTTCCCGGCGAATTGATGATTTGCTCAAAGGAGAATTTTCTTCATCAACACCCTCGTTACTTCGAACTTCAATTTCAACGTCTAATAACTCTTGTTGAGTGTTAAGTGTTTGTAATGACTGAACAACTTCCAGTAGAGATTGGATCATATATTCACGGTCATTTTCCAGCCGCAAATTCCGATTCCGGGCATCATAATCAATTAAACCAGAATAACTGCCCACTAAACTGAAATAGTGTTCTATAATATGCCTGAAGTGCCGGCCAATTCCACTTTTATGATAAGGGCCATTATTCTTTGAATAGAGTTCATCATTTATATCGTTCAACAGCTCAATACCTTGTTGAATGAAATATATATTTGAATTAACTACTGCTAGTTGCTTCTGCATGAGTATCAGAGTGTTTTACCGGTTCAAAGCTTTCTTCGATAATTTCATAAGCTTGTTTGGCCAGTTGTTTACGGTCGGAATGTACAAGTTTTTCCTTGCTATAGGTAATCGTTGCCTGGAATTCTTTAAGCTTCAATAAATTCCAAAAATGATTTGGAAAAGGAGTATCGTCCCACCAGCAAATATGCTTGTCGGCAATATTATTTCCTTCGTCATCCTCAAATCGGTAAGTAATAGAGGCGGGAGTAACTTCCATATTAGTTTGAGAGGGATACTGGAACAACGGAGATTTAAAAGGTAACAAGCCTTCACCATTGCTCGTGGTACTTTCAGGGAAAAGAAAAATGCCTTGTGCCGGGGTCAATTCGCTGGATATAATTTCGTTTACCCGGGTAACATCCGCCTTTCGTTCCCGGTCAATAAAAATCATTCCGGTAGTTTTAAGTACAAACCCTACCACAGGCCAGTCTTGCACATCACCTTTAACGATGAACGTACCTAAAGCGGTTGAGAATAAAATCCATACGTCTACATAGCTTAAATGATTTGATACCAGAAAAAAAGGGGGTTCGGGCGGCATTCCTCTAACAGTTAACTTCATTCCTAGAATTTTAACTACAGCCTTACCCCATCTTTTTCGGAAGAATGAGGTCCAGGCTTTTTTATCAATTCCGAATATGCCTAATATATTTCCTGTGAGTATCACAGAATAATAAAATGAGGTAACTGCAAGAAAGATGATAATTTTAACGGTAGCACGCAGGGTAGACATGCCAAAAAGTACACAATTCTACCTTAAAAAAAGTGTTTTGGATTGCTCAGAAAGTGCGTCTTTATCAAGCAGAATTAAATAGTCGATGGTTTTAAACGTTTTATCTAAGGCAGGTGGGCTACATACTTTTGTTCCGATATCGAGATAAAGCCTGAAAAGTTGTGGAATTTTTACCTCTCCGGAAAAACCAGAATCATTAGCTAAAGAAAGGCATTCATAGGCAGGCTGAACCGTTGTGGAAATAGTTGGATGCAGAAATTCATTTTCATTCAGGTAATCGTACACTGCTTTCCCCTCTGCGGGATTTTGACTGGTAATAGAACAGCAACCGAATAAATATCTTTTTTTTGAAAGTTGGAGATACTTTGCAAGCCCTCGCCATAGCAAATAGAGTACCCTGCCACTCCGGTGATCGCGATGGATGCATGCCCTCCCCAGTTCAACCACATTATCCATTATGTCTTTGGAAAAGCCTGATAAATCAAATTCCAATTGTGTATAAAAACCTGCACCATTACCAGCCATTGCATTATCCTGCATTCGATAGGTTCCAATAACATCATTAGAAGAATTCTCAACTACAATAAGGTGGTGGCAATGCTCATCAAATTCATCTTCATCCATTTGGTTGTGATAAGATGAATCCAACCCCTCCCCTAATTCTATATTAAATACATCAAACCTTAGCTTAAGTGCTTTCTCAATTTCTTCCCTGTTTCCTGCAATCTTAACAGAATAATTATGTCCTGGAATTAATAATTGTCCTACTATTGTTTGGGGTATAGGATTGCTGGTAACACTCATAATCTTTAGTTTATGATATTGAATCATAATACACTTTTATTACTAAATCATTAACCATTTATAAATTCATCATCACAGCGGAAAGGAATTTGGACTAAATGCTTTATTACAAAGAATATAAAAAAGAGGATGAGAGGGATTGGGTAGTGTTTGTACACGGTGCCGGAGGTAGTTCTTCTATCTGGTTTCAGCAATTAAAAGCATTCCGTCAGGTTTTCAATGTACTTTTAGTAGATTTAAGAGGACATGGCAGATCAAAAGATGCCCTTCAGTTATATTATGAAGAGGAATATACTTTTGATGATATTAGCCGGGATATTTTCGAAGTTTTAGATCATCTGAACATCAAATCGGCACATTTTATTGGGGTTTCTCTTGGTACTATCATCATTCGAAACTTAAGTGAGTTACAACCCGACAGAGTTAAATCAGCGATCATGTGTGGAGCTATAACCAGGCTAAATGTTCGTTCGCGCTTTTTGGTGTTTCTGGGCAATACATTTAAGAAAGTCATCCCTTATATGTGGCTTTATAGCTTTTTTGCGTGGATAATCATGCCCAGGAGAAGACATGCCAAAGCAAGAAATCTATTTATCAGGGAAGCCAAAAAACTGTATCAAAAAGAATTCCTGCGTTGGTTCAAATTAACTGACAAAGTAAATCCTTTACTGCGGTATTTTAAGGAAAAAGAAACCGACACCCCTATTTTATATGTAATGGGAAGTGAAGATTATATGTTTCTACCTCCGGCTCGTCAGATTGTGTCCCAGCATAAGCACGCGTATTTAGAGGTAATTGACAATTGCGGCCATGTTTGTAATGTGGAGAGGCCTAATGAGTTTAATAGAGTTTCAATCGGCTTTCTAACTAAGTATTCTTCCAATACTTTGTAATTGATTACTCATTATTCCCATCCGGGAGCACAAATAGCCATGCCTCAGAATTCAGCTCTGCCCTCACATCGCGTAAGTAGTCAACCGCAGCGTCGAAATCAACAAAACCCCGATAAGAAACAAAGTTAAAACGTGATTCAGGATGGAATAAAATTCGGGTATCATATCCCTGATCCATCAAATTTTCATTAAATCGGGTTGCGTTATTCTTAACTATGAATGACCCACCAATTATGAAATATTTCAAATCAACAGCACCTTCATCCTCAACCTGCTCTCCATTTTCAAGCTGATTCAGATATTCGTCGATGCTAAACGCCCGCGGTACCACAACCATTAGCTCCGGATTATCCACAGGAAGACTCAATTCATCAGCCAATCTTTGTTGCTCTTCAGTAAGCTCGTTATCCGCATTATCCAATTCTTCGGAGCCTGCTTCATTCTGGTCTTCTGCAAGTTGATTTTCTTCCGGCTCTTTTACCTGTGGAGAATCATCCAAAACCTCATCAATATCGTCATTGGTTGTTTCATCAACGATGTTATGACCGGAATTCATAAGCAGGTCATTTTCAAACACCGCATCCAGATTGTTTCTGAAATCGGCTCTTGTATTTTCAAGAACGGTTCTTTTATTGTCAAAACCTGAAGCCAGCCGTTCTTCAATAGTTTTTTCGAGCCTTGCCTGCACAATAATTATTAGTTCATTTTCAGTAAAGCTTTCTGAATTATAACCAAACAGGTATCGCAACCCTAAAAACCAACCGGGTAAATCTTTAAGAATCGGAACACCTCGCCGAACCTGAGTTTCATCGGTGCTGTATAACCCTGCAATTGTTGTGGCTTCGCCATTTAACAGTAATGCCTGAGTGGCTGCAGTTTGTTTCGTTATTATAGTGCTGATTTCATCTGGCACAGCCGACGATCTTTCAACCTCAACATCCAGGTGAATAAAGGTAGAGTCATTAATCTCTAACACAGTAGGTGTAACAGTAAGAATAGTACCGGTACTGAAAAATTGATCCGTTACATTTCCGGCTATATCTCTTTGTTTTATCGAAAAATCCTGCCCCACCTGCACTCTGCCCTCCTGCCCGGATAATACCTTGGTATAAGGGGTAGCTATAACTTCACCAAGGTTATCGGCTTCAAAAGCACTAAATAAGGCTTGAACACTAATTCCCGAACCGAGATCCCCAAAATTGATAATTGAATTAAAAGCGTTTGTTGAAACACTGGCGGCGTTGTAGGAATTTATGGATACAAATGGGTCGTTAAAGGTAGTTTGCGGAACCCCAAGTGCAGGAGCTGTACCTTCTCCTGCAACAATTTCATTTAAGTTTTCCGGCACATCACTGGTAAGGGTCGACCAATCAACCCCAATTTCTTGCAATGCACCCCGGTTTCCTTCAAAAAAAGTTGCGTTAATAATTACTTCTCTGGATTGTAAATCTACTTCCAGAGCTACAAGAGCAGGATCTACTGATTCAGTAACGGTCTCTTCTATTCCAAGGGAAGCAAGGGTTACTATTTCTACATAGTCATCAAACTCAACGATGGTTAACGACCTTAACCTCAAAATAAGGGTTAATGCATCTTCCCAATGCATTGCCGGAAGACTTGTTCCTATAGCACCAGTTTGTCCGGTTTGATCAACAATGAATTTACCCCGGTAATCCTGGTAAAACTGGTTGATTACTTCCATAGCGTCCTGATAACTCGTACCACGATCGAAGGCTACAATTTCATCAGGATTGGTGTACTCACGTGGATAACTATCCTGGGCTAACACGGATATAGAGGCAGCTCCAAGAATTATCAAAAATAGAATGGGGTTTCTATATAAAAATTTGTTTTTACTGTAGATGTGGATCATCGTACTACCTCCAGGGTAATTACTTCTAGGATACCGCCTAAATTAAGAGTAAATGTAGCCGAATTATTTTGCAAATTTATTGAGGTAAGTGAACCAAGATATACCGGGTCTCCTTCTCTCAGGGTAACTAACCTTCCAGACTGGTTTCGAATGAAAACCCGGCTTTCGGTAAGCCCGATAAGCCTGGAAGATCTGATATCACTATATCCTTCAGTGTTGGGTGCCAATGAGGGTTGAATTAACGGGTACAATGGATTGTATGTAGAGACATCCTCGTTCAGTACAATGTTAAATTCATTAATTAGAGAATCTACATTTGCGTTTACCCCTTTTGAATAATAGCTATCCAGTTCAAAGGAAAAATTTACTTCATCCAATTCTTCATCATTTCCAGCCGGGGCAATAGCTAATTCTCTGATTTTATTAAGTAATTGGCTATTCTCGATTTTATTTACAAAATCAGTCACATCCTGGTAGTTCCCAAATCCTGATAGTGTAGAACCGAGAATACCATATT
>JAKSCW010000487.1 GCA_022360375.1 Balneolales bacterium | reverse complement strand
TAACGCTTACCAAATCAGGGGTGGGAGGAACCTACGATTCTGCTAACGACGGGTGGAACCTGGTGGGTAATCCCTTTGCCTCCAGCATTGATTGGGACGAGCAGGACGGATGGAACCGGGCCGGGCTGGATAATACGATTTATGTATGGAGTGATAGCGCAAACAGTGGCACAGGGGCCTACCTGACCTGGAATGGGCTGGCGGGTACATTGGGTGACGGAGTAATTGCCCCCATGCAAGGATTCTGGGTGAAAGCAGACGATTCAGCCACCCCCTCCATCAGCATGAACGATTCTGTGAGGAGCGGGGGAGGGATTCTGCGCAAGCAGGCGGTGGTGCCCCAGATCCGGTTGAGTTTATCAGGCAATGGGATGGGCGATAAGGCAGTGATCATGTTCTCGGAGGATGCCTGGGAACACAAAGACCACTATGACGCGTATGAGCTGAATTCTCTGAACAGCGAGTATGTATCGTTGAGTACGGTGGCTGCGGAGTTAGCGCCTATGGATATCCAGGCCTTGCCTGCCGGGGCGGAGTCGGTGGAGCTGCAGGTGCTGATGGATGGGAGTGATTTGGCGGGCACGTTTACCCTGTCGTGGCAGCTGGAAGGCCTTGAAGATGACAGGCGGGTGGAACTGTATGATAGCCAGAACCAGAGCTACATGTCGTTGAAGGAGGTGGATGAATATGTATTTACGATGAACCGGGAGCAGGCGGGTTCCCCGGCGGCTACCCTTGGCAAAGCAGGCCCGGGAGTTCGCAAGGCGAAAGCCAGTGTGGGGGCACGGTTCTATTTAGTGGTGAGCAAAGTGGCGACGGCCAACGAGTCGCAGACGGATGGCCCATCGATTATCGAGTTGTCCCAGAATTATCCGAATCCCTTTAACCCCTCCACGAACATTGAGTTTGGCATCCCGAGCCAGGGTTGGGTGCACCTGGAGGTGTACGATATGCTGGGGCGTAAGGTGGCCACATTGGTGGACAATGAGATAATGGCCCCGGGGTACCATTCGGTGCGGTTCGATGCGGCGGGGCTGGCCTCAGGAGTATATATCTATCAGTTAAGTACACAGGGGGCAAGGCTGGTCAAGAGAATGACAGTTGTTAAGTAGCTAAGATTAAAGGCATAGAGTAGAGCCTTAACCCTGAGAGTAATGAGTTGATCGCTTGTTGCTCTCCTTACATCTAAACAAAGTAAATATGAAAACAAAGAAGTTCTTACTGGCGGTACTGGTAGTACTGATTCTGATTATTGTAGTGGCCTCATTTGAAGTGATGGCACAGCCACCCGGGTTACCGTCTACACCGAGCCAGGCTCCCATTGACGGTGGGTTGGGATTGTTAGCTGCGGCTGGTGGAGCATATGCTTTAAAAAAATTGAAAAAGCGAAAAAGAGATGGGGAAGATTTCTAAGTCGGTAACAAATCACAAAACCAGAAGCCCATTTTCTTTGGATTTGTTTCGTTATCGAAATTTTTGTCTTCTGTTCCATCTTTAGGAGCATCATAAGACCGGTGGATCTTTTCGCCAATGGTAAAGGGAATTGGTTGTTTAAAGGCCGGCCCGTCAAAGGTAAATGTATGGAATTCACCGTTTTCCCCACACACATCTACATCAGGAGGTAAGTGATTAAGGAAATCCTGGTCTATCACTCTTCCAACAAATGATTCGTCCATTAAGTCAGATTTAACAGCAACAGTAATGGTTTTGAACCCTAAATCAAGGAATTCGTGAATCAATTCGTTGGTATCTCTTTTCCAAAGCGGATATTTACAATCGAAACCTGCTTTTTTAAGTAGTTCATTGCGATAAAGGCGTAAATCCTCCAGGAAAATATCTCCAAAAATGGCGGTATGTATTCCTTTTTTTGCAAATGCCTGATACGTATGAAGGGTAAGTTTGTCAAACTCTTCCATAGTAGGTTTCTCTGCAAGAGAAAGCATCTGTAGTGGTAATCCAAGATGTTTTGCCTGAAGTTCAAGCAACTCCACCCGTACTCCATGCATGGAAACTCGCTGGTGATGCCCGTTCACATTAGTTAGCAATGTTTCAATATCAAATTTTCCCTTTTTGAGAATATGATACAACGCCAAAGCACTATCTTTGCCGCCACTCCAATTAAAGACAGCAGGAATCTTGGTCATGGTAGTTCCCCGATGCCTGAATAAGAAAAATGAAGCATTTTGTCTTTCAATTGTTTCGGAATTTCAAAGATTTCTGGATGAAAAAGTGAACTGAGTAATTCAATACCATCCACTAATGTACTGGCAGATGGTTGGGTGAATAAATCAAAATCTGCGATGTAAACGGCATTTTCTTTTACAGCCTGAAGCTGATTCCATTCAGGTTTTGATGTAAGAAGATGCATTTCTTCCAAACTGCGTTTGGTATCAAATCCGCAAGGTGCAATTACTAACACCTCAGGGTTGTATTTCACTAGCTTCTCCCAATCGGTAACAATGCTATCACCAGAAGGGTTGGAAAGCATATCGACCCCACCTGCATAAGCAATTTGATGAGGAATCCAGTGGCCACAATTATAAATTGGGTCGAACCACTCCAACAAAGAAACCCGCTTCAAGGGGGCTTCATGCTTTCGAAGGGTATCGAGAATGGATTGTAGACGCTGGTTCAGTTTTCCCAAATAGTCATACGCAATTTCTTCCTGATGAAGAGCTTTAGCAATAATCAGAGCCGAGTCAAAAACATCATTGAGCGATTGTGGAAGAAGAGGAACCAGTTCCACGTGTTTATCCAATTTAGCTACCGCTCGTGAAGTGGTTTCCGTATCAATCTGGCAGACTTCACACACATCCTGGGTAAAGATGACATCCGGTTGAATTTGCCGGAGCAAGTCTTCATCTACATAGTACAAACTTTTGCCTTGAGCCTTACTTGCGGAGAAAATCTTATCGATTTCTATGCTGGAATAGCTCTTTCCTTCCAGGAAGCAGCGAACCACGGCCGGTTTTTCTGCCAAAGCCCTTGGTGGGCATTCGAATGTAACGGCCTCCAACGTATGTTGAAGGCCCATATCGTAGATCATTTTTGTTGCGGCAGGAAGGAAAGAACAGGCCTTCATATCACGAAATTTGTTGAGTTACCGGTTGTAAAGACGGGATTCTTCGTTTCAACCATTCGAACGTTCCAAAAAGAATTCCCCCGTAAAGAAGGGTTCCCTTTAACAAGTTAAATTCGAATGGAATGGCCGCAACCAGGCATGCCCAGAAGCCTGCGATAGTTTGCGGATAGATGGTACTTCCCAGCCAGACTCCAATATCAGTTACAATCCAATGGATGAATACAATTAAAACTGAGGAGCCCACAAATCGGCCCAGGTTCCTATTTGGCTCAAGCCATCTTCCAACCAAAACCATCAATGCAAAAGCGCCATACACCCATTCGCATCCGGGATAGAACAATACCCAGTGATCATAAATTACCAATCGGTTAAAAATAATATCACTAATCCAAAGCGTGAGTAATGGAAACGCAAATGCCCTCCAGCTGGAAAAATAGGCTCCTCCAAAAAGCGCCATGGCTCCGAGAGGAGTAAAATTTGCAAGACTGGAAATAGTGGGCCCAGTAGAGATCATAATTCTCCAAAAAGCGGTAGCAATCATGAGTAACAGGATGGCAAAATCAGAGAATTCGAGCTTAAATCGTTTCATGATGCTATTACCTGAAGTTGAACTTGATTCCGGTATTGGCATTCAGACCCAGCGTTGAATATCCATACACTTCCGTGTAATCGGCATCTGTAAGATTCTTTATATCTGCAAATACGGTAAATAAACCATCCATTAGCTGGTAATCTGCATAGAAATTGAGCAGGAAGTAGGAATCTAAAGTTACTTCAGAAGAAGTAGACGTAATCAGGTCGAAGAAAAGATCTTTTCGCTCCCCAAGGTAGCTTCCGTTTACACTAACAGTAAGTTCAGGTATTGGGTTCGCAATAACTCCTAGTCCAAAACTATGCTCAGGCCGACGGATCAGAAAATCAGTGGTGGTTTCAGTTCCTCCAAAATCTAAGGAAGTAAGCTCTCCGGAAAGATAATTGTAATTTCCTGTTACGGTGAACTGAGAATTAATGATATAACTCATCGTTGCCTCGATGCCGAAATCATTTTGCTCATCCTGATTTACAAACCCTGTGGTATAAACAATTACATCTTCAATACTACGATCAAAGTAGTTCAGGCTCACTCTTAACTGATTGTTTAAGAGATAACTTTCTACTCCTGCATTGAAGTAGGTACTTGTCTCAGGAGCCAGGTTTGGATTTGCTCCGAATTGTCCGAATAGTTCCAATAGGGAAGGAGCCCGAAATCCGGTTCCGTAAGAAGCAATTACTTTTACCTGGTCAATCACAAAGTACGAACCCGAAACACTGTACGTGGTATTGTTACCAAATTCGCTATGATCGGTTAGTCGGATTCCGGCTTCGGCACTTACATTATACCAGTTTGTAAGAATGGTAGTGAAGTATGGACTGTAGATATCGGAATTTGGGTTCTCAACCTCTCCCTGCGATCCTATTTTCATGTTTTGGTAGTTAAAGCCAACCAGTGATTTAATGTTCGGTGTGAGTCCGTAAGAGGCAAAGGCATCGAAATTCTGAAGTTTGCCATCGTACTCAGAAGTACTAAAAGCATTGGTGAAAGAATAATCACTTCCCGTATAATTGTATCCGGCATTTACAGCAAGTGCACCATTACTATAATTTGCCCGGATTCCCGGGTTCACAAGTTGAGATTCATAAACGTTAGCGGCATCTGCAAATGAGCCATCATCATAATCACCTTCAAAGCCTGAATAATTGACAAATGGGGTAATTGTTAATCCCGTAGTTGGGCGTATGGTAGTTTCTACATTTACTGAGTTTCGCTCAAAGCCGTCGTCATCAAAACCTCCTGCTCCGGAGTTGTCTTCAGCTTCGCTGATACCATCGGTTTTCTCCCGGTTGAAATTAATTGAGTAAGAACCGCCATCAAGGCTTCCATTTACACCAACTCCTGCTTTGTATGTGTTGTAAGAACCGTAGGAAGCAATTCCATTCACCTGTACAGCTTCTGGTTGAGCTTTTTTGGTAATGATGTTCACAACACCTGATATTGCGTCCGTTCCGTAAAGGGTGCTCATGCTTCCTTTCACAATTTCTATGCGCTCAATATTGTCCAAAGCGATGTTTCGAAGGTCTGAAGCCCCTCCCAGCCCATTAGGGTCTTGTACCGCTAATCCATCTACGAGGAAGAGCGTGTATTTACTTGCTGCTCCCTGTATATAAAACCCCTTGTTTAAGCCTGGGTTACTGTTGGCCGCATTTATAATAATTCCTGCTTGTTCATCCAGTAATTGGGATATGCTCTTACCTGAACTGCGGGCGATCACAGATTGATCAATTACAACAACAGGTTTGGTTGTCTCCCGAAGTGAAATAGGTATCTTGGAAGCTGTTACAGTTATTTCTTCCAGTTTAAGAGTATCAGCTATTTGAGAAGTCTGTGCTTGAGTAAAAGAGGTGCACAAAAAAACCCCGAATAGAAAAGTTATGATTTTGCTCATAGGTATTAAATGTTTTGTTAACCAATGAGCTTCCGGTTTTAAAAGTGGGTTTACGGTAACAGAAGGCATTGCGCCCAAAATTATCATATTCCCGGCTCTTCCTCCGAAAGCCTGCGAATGAAATGCTAACAGGCAGGTCTTCTGACTTACTCAACTCCAAAATGCCTTCCCATTCAAACATGTTGAAAAGTGGCCTCGATTATTTTGAAGCATACTGAGCTTACAGCTACGGGGATAGTTTCGGATTTACACCGAATTCCCTTTTAAGTTTTCCGCAGAACGGAGAACACCTGAAGCGCTAAGATGTTAAGGCGAAATTGACTGGATGTCAACCACTTACCAAATCATTTTACCAGTGGGGTCTTGTTTTACTGATTCCAGTACTTTCATGTAATTTGCACGTTCATAAGCGGCTGGATCGGAAGTATTGCGTTGGCTCAATGCACCGCGCATCTTCATAATGGAAGAAAATTCGTGCATTTCCATCCAGCTCTGAATCTCTTGTTTGATTTGAGGAATACGTTCCACACCCCGTTTTAGAAGTTCAGCTGTCATCATGGTAATGTTTGCTCCGGCCATTACCCCTTTCAACACATCGCGCCCTGAATGCACACCGCTGCTGATTGCAAAGTCTGCCTGAATCCGGGAATACATAATGGCTACCCACCGAAGAGGTAAGCGCAAACTGTTCGAGGTGGAAAGTTTCAGATCGTTTACTACTTCCATCTCTTCGATATTCAGATCAGGTTGATAGAAGCGGTTAAATAGTACAAATCCCTTTACACCCATATTTGCCATTCTGCGACACATATTTGGAATAGAAGAGAAGAAAGGCCCCATTTTAACTGCAACCGGAATATCAACCGAATCTACCACGCTTCGAACAACATCCAGGTACAGCCCTTCTACTTCTTGCCCGGTTCGATCCGGATCGGTATTTATGTAGTAAATATTTAGCTCAAGCGCGTCTGCTCCAGCTTCCTCTATTAGTTTGGCGTATTCGATCCATCCCCCGCGGGAAACTCCGTTTAAACTCCCGATGATTGGAATCTTTGTTCTTTTCTTTGCCTTGAAAATGAATTCCAGGTATTCATCGGGGCCAACATTGAAAGTCTCGAAATCGGGGAAGTAACTGAGCGCCTCTCCAAAACTCTCTGCCCCGTGATCCATGTAATGATGAATTTCTTTACTTGCCGCATCAATCTGTTCCTCGAATAATGAATGCATTACGATGGCTCCGGGATTAACATCCACAAGTCGCATCAAACCGTCGAAAGTTTTGGTAATCGGCGATGCTGAAGCAACTATCGGGCTGGTAAGTGGTAATCCAAGATAGCGGGTTGAAATATCCATGGGTTCTCCGTTACTCGTTTGTAGATTCTTCTTCTTGCTCAGGTACGGGCTCTTTGGCCATCTCCTGCAAGTGCAGCCAATGTTCATTCACTATGGCCTGCGATTTTTTTTCGAACGCTTTCGCTTGCCTTGGATTAATCTGCGTAAGCAATTTATAGCGTTGTTCATTGTAAATGTAATCCCTGAGTGGCACTTTCGGAGCTTTGGAATCAATTTGAAGCGGGTTTTTTCCCTGATCACGTAATCGTGGGTCGAACCGGTAAAGTGGCCAGTAACCAGATTCTGTAGCCAGTTTTTGCTGGTTCATTCCCTTCGACATATTAATTCCATGCGCGATG
>JAKSCW010000421.1 GCA_022360375.1 Balneolales bacterium | reverse complement strand
CATTCGGTGTTAATTTGGCAACGTGCAATCCCTGCTCTGTTTCATAGACACGCTGAATGCCAATTTCAGGGTGAATCATATGGCCGTGCTCAAGTAACTGTGGAACAACACGCGTAACAAGATTCGCTGGAATTGCAAAACCGACGCCAGAACTCTGACCTGTCTTACTGGCAATCGCAGTATTAATTCCAATCAACTGGCCGGAAGTATTAACCAATGCACCACCACTGTTTCCTTTGTTGATTGCTGCATCGGTTTGAATAAAACTTTCAATACGCATCCGGTCATTAATAATCTGCACATCTCTGCTCAATGCACTTACAATTCCTGCAGTAACAGTGGAACGCAGGCGGAATGGATTTCCTATTGCCAGCACCCATTCCCCAACATCTACTGTTTCTGAATTTCCTACGGTAATAGCCGGAAGATTCTCTGCATCAATTTTAATAACGGCCAAATCTGTGCTGGGATCCTGACCCACCAGCCTCGCCGGAAATTCTCTTTTGTCATTAAGCACTACCTTTAGTCCATTCCTTACAGCCCCCTCAATCACGTGGTAATTGGTAAGAATGTATCCATCGGATGTAATGGTAACCCCGGAACCTACTGTGCGGGCGCGTTGCGGAACTAATCGATCCCAGATATCGTCGCTAAAACTATGGTATTCATCATTAGGGGGTTCTACAGGAATGATGGTCTCAATATATACCACTGTAGGAGTAACATCTTCTGCAATTCTTTTGAAAATGAAACGGGCATCGTAAACTTCCAAATCCTCGTCTTCAAAATCAGGCGTTTCACTTCGTGTTACTTCAGTGATTTTTACTTCAGAAAGAGGTGCCAGTTCAGGATTGATGGTATACAGCGCGAAAATAGTACCAAGGGTGATCCCAATGAGTAGCAATAGTAACGCTGTTAAATAAAATTCTCTTTTCCTCATTTTAAATCTTGTAGCATCTTTTCAAATATGGAATCTGATCTGCGATCCTGATATCCCTCAATATGATATTTAAAGTAAACATCTAAATGATGAATTAATTGCTTTAGTTCCTGCCCTTTCAATCCAAGATTAAAAATTTTGCTTTTCCGGGATGTCAGAGCTGTTTTCATAAAAAGTGATTGTAAGACGGTCAATTTATAAGAAAGTTCCGATTCAATTTCGTTCGAAAGTGATCCATTAGAAATATCGAAGAAGAAACTGTTTTCTGTATCGGCATCCTGCAGAACCAGATTAAACCCACAAAGCTCTGCACAGCGAATTTGAACGTAACAAAAAACCGAGATATCCACTTCTTCGATTCCACCTAACCAAGTTATAAATTTGTTTATGAAATCAAACATTGCCTGGTTTTCCTCACTTTCATGAACCAGTTGACTTACCAGTTCCAGTGTGGCATATAGAATAGATGCCCGTTCAAAATCAATTCGGAAATTTATTGAACTGTAGCTGATAGACGCTTCTGTTAAACTTTGAACCGACCTTGAGGGTTTGAAATAATACACCACATCCAAAATGTTGCCGATTTCAATGATCCCTGAAAGCTTACTTTTTGCCCGCTTTGCCCCACGTGCGATCAACGCAATTTTGCCATGTTCTTCGGTAAGTACTGTAATTATTTTACTCGATTCCTGGTAATCTACTGATTTTAGTATTACCGCTTTGGTGTGCGTAATCATCCTGTAACTTATACCATGGAAGATTTAAAAAAAAGTAGTACTAACTTGCCAGTCTTTTCTCTTCTAACACATTGTCAATTACTGACGCTAAAGCCTGGGGCGATATAGGCTTTTTGAGAACTCTCTTAGCTCCTAAATCCAGTGCTTTACGTTTGTCTTGTTCCGAAGAAGTAGAGGATAGATAAACGAATGGGATTTTTAATCTCCCAAAATTCTTATTTACGTATTCATGGAATTCAAATCCATCCATACACGGCATGGAAATATCTGATAAAATGACGGTCGGTTTTATATAGTTCAGCATGTCGACGGCTTTTCTCCCATGCTCGAACATCATAACCATGAACCCCCTGTTTTCAAGTACCCTTCCCAATAGCACTTTGTATGCCGCATTATCTTCAACGATGAATACGAGTGGTTTTTCTTTTTTGCTTATTATT
>JAKSCW010000485.1 GCA_022360375.1 Balneolales bacterium | reverse complement strand
AAATTACGCTTAAGACAATCTCTGAAAAGAGTGGGTACTCTATTTCAACAGTATCCAGAGTTTTGAATGGAATTGGAAGTATTAGCGAGGAAACTAAGAACGAAATTCTTAGCACCGCGAAAAAACTTAACTATGAATTTTCAAGGAATAAATTTGCATCCTATAAATCTTCTACCTTAAGTATCGCTTTTCTTACCGACTTTATGCCCACTGAGTATCATGCCGCAATTTTCCATGGGCTTAGCACTGCTGCTGTTGAGATGAATGCAAACGTATCGCTTTTTAATGTGCAACCGGAAAAATCTGCATTAGTTAAAATTTTCAAGCAACTCAAGTTGCTTCAATATGATGGGGTTTGTCTGTTTTTTCCTGATATGGACCTGAATACCTATCATGATTTTGCAGCAGAAAACTCATTTAATATCCCAATAATTTCTAACGCAATGATACAAGACCCTGCTTTTCATACGGTTACCTTCGATGGATACACAGGGGGATTCCAGGCAGCTGAATATTTTTTGGCTAAAGGTCATACAACCTTTGGGGTTATTAAAGGACCGTTCAATAAGACCGACTCCCGATTCAGAGTTAATGGATTTAAAGATTGTATTGAATATAATGGCAAATCGATTGCATGGGAAACAAAGGGAAATTATGAATTTAGCTCTGGAATAAACGCTTTTGAAGAGTATAATTCATTAGCTGTAAAACCTACCGCGGTTTTTGCAGTAAATGATTCAATGGGTAAAGGTTTTGTACAAGCCGCTATAAAAAACGGTTTAAACATACCCGAAGATGTTGCTCTTATTGCCTATGATGATTTACCTATGGCTTCAGAAAACTGTCCACGTATTTCTTCCATTCATACAGATTTTTTAGAACTTGGCAGAGTTACTTTACAGACGATGCAGGATTTGATTTCGAATGGAAACAAGACCAGAAGTGCTTTAAATTTTTTATCAACTTCCCTATCCATTAAAGAAACAGCCTAAAAAATAAGTTACAATCCGTTCATTCATTGTTAAGAACTACATTAATCTTTTCTGCAATAATTTTCTGGCCTGTAGAATCTAAATGTACCCCATCATGTGAATACTTCATAAAGTCAGTTTCCAGCGCTTCGTAAATGTTCACATATTTAAATAAACGCTGTTTTGAGAGTGCATCAAATTCTTTTGCCAGAAATTTGACCCGCTCATTTCCCCCCAAATACTTTTCTGCAAGAATTTCATCTGGTCCGTAAGGTGGTGGAGATACAACAACTACTATTGGTTCATTAACTTGTTTTTCTGATATATGCACCCTCAAATTGGCGACTAGCAGTTTAAGATTTTGAACCACTTCCCATTCTTTCCCGTCAAAAACAGCTTTACTGTCGTTAGTACCCAAAAGAATTAATACAGTACTAATTGTCTCTACTTGTTCAAATGCATCATTTACATATTTATCTACATTTTTTAGTGTGTTAAGTCTCTCCTGGTTAAGATTATCAAAACCGATAGTGTTTCCAGGAACCGAAACATTTATAATAGTGTCGTTTGGCCTCATTTTAGACAATTGAATGACCCAGCCATTTTCAGAAGCACCGTTAGAATCACCGATAGCAAGTATTTTGTGATGCTCCTGGGAATAAAGTTTACTAAACTGGAATAAACCCAGGATCATTAGGAGTAGGGCTCTGTTCATGCAAAATCCCACCAATATTAATTAGCTTAATTCAAAAAAAAAGAGGAGTAATATGACGCGTATAAATATTGTTAAATACAAGGTCGCCAATTACTTCGGAGTTTAGTTTTAGCAAACTTTCAAGTTTTCCTTTCTTTTCGGCAGCTATTTTATAGCTCGTGTGCATAAGTTGCCTAAAATCGCGATTAAAAAGCGGGGCTTCCGTGTTGTGAGTAAGACTTTGTACAAAATATTCGCTACTCCATTCCCGAACCTCCTCCGGGGTAGGCAAATTATGCTTATTAACATCCAGAACATTAACGTATTTGGAAACCAGTTCATCATAGTTTTTATAGGCTTCCTCATATACCGATTTCATAAACTCCAAACCTTCTCCACCTACTTTAGCTAAGCCAATGGCCTCTTCTAACCATGTAGTACCGGCAGTTTTTACATGTAATCCGGCATCATGCTTTTTTATTAATGAATTGATAAGAGGGTACAAAGAAAATTTATCACTCCCGGTGTGCACACTAAGTTTAAGCCCCGGCTTCATTCCAAAAAGTTTTACGCAATGCTGCATTATCACTAAAAAATCATTGAATCCATATCCAAAAGCTGCCAAGTTACCCTCAAAATCGACCCCTTTATTAAATTGACCTGCAAATTTTGGAGCTATTGTATCTATTGGTATACTGTTTAAAGCTATCATATGCAGAATGAGCAAAAACTCAGTAGTTGTTTGAGGCGCTTCTACCTCATCAATTGATATTTCAACGGCAAACTCTTCCTTTTTCTTTGATTTAATATAGGTATACACAGAAGCAGCCTCTTGCATGGCCATCAAAAACTTTCTCGCAGTTTTCCTGATTTCTTCAGCAGTAAGTTCAATCGGAATTGAAAGTCCTTTTATTTGAAAGTCATCCAGAAAAATGGATCGGGTTTTTCTTACAAAACTTTCTATCTCGGCTTCCGGAGCTTCTC
This sequence comes from Balneolales bacterium, assembly GCA_022360375.1. Classification (GTDB taxonomy): domain Bacteria; phylum Bacteroidota; class Rhodothermia; order Balneolales; family Balneolaceae; genus HXMU1420-13. The sequence goes on along the minus strand of JAKSCW010000485.1, from coordinate 21,680 downwards.
TTCCAATGTAATTACTCACGTCAATTGTAAAAAAATTCGAACACTCAATAAACGGCTGAACGTTATCCATGTTTATATGATCTGCATCAACTCCAAATGAATTCTTCCATCCCAGTTTTTTAACAGATTGATCTGCTTCCTCATATACACTGGAAGGTTCTGAATGAACCATCTTGTGCTCTCTATACGATTTGTTCCACACAGGGGTGATTTCTACACCTTTCTTTTCAGCCTCGATAAATGCTTTCAGCAAATGTTCTCCCTGGTGTGCAAATCTATCACCAATACCTAATGAGTATTTAGCAAGCATATCTTTAGTTGTTAATTTTTTTATGTTTAATACTTTTGAAAAACTACTTTGTGATCTTTAATTCTTTTGTTTAATCTATATCACAAATTTAGACCGTTAACGTACACGAACATATAAAAAGCTTAATTATATAGCAATAGTAAAATATGAATACCCCTGGAATTAAAGATGTAGCCAAAAAAGCCAATGTGTCTATAGGTACTGTAGATCGAGTAGTACACAATCGTGGACAAGTTTCAGAAAAGACAAAACAAAGGGTACTTGAAGTAATTGAAGAGCTTAATTATGTACCAAATACCATTGCCAGTTCACTTTCCTCGCAAAAGATTTACCGGATCGGAATTCTCCTCCCCACACCTGTAGACATTAACAACTACTGGCACTATCCGGTTGAAGGAATAAAAAGAGCTTTACGGGAAATAAATACCTTTAATACTGAATTAATCGAAAGCTTCTACGACATCAATGATCCTGATGATTTCAACAAGAAAAAAGAAGCATTGATTTCAGAAAATCCTGATGGGGTTATTGCTGCCCCGGTTTATGCTAAAGAGCTTAAAGCCTTTTTGTCGGTTTTAAATAATAAAAGTATTAAATATGCTCTTATCGATTCGGACCTTGAAGATTCAAAAAGGTCTTTTTTTACAGGTCAAAATACGTATCAAAGTGGAAGAGTTGCTGCACAGCTTCTTCACTATTGCTTGCCTGCAAATCCAAAGCCAATTCTGGTCTGCCGTATATACTCTTCCATTCAGGGAACACCTACTATCCATCAAAGAGAAAATGGCTTTATCGAATTTTTTAAGGCTGTAAATCCATCGCAGAGAATATATATTGAATCGATAGAATATCAGGATGAAGAGGTAATTCCAACTTTGCTACAACCCACCCTCGAGAACTATGAAAAATACTCCGCTATTTTTGTTCCCAATTCAAAAAGTCATCTGGTGGTAAAAAATCTACCTGTCTCTTCATTGAATAAACCACTGTTAATTGGGTACGATTTAATCGAACAAAACAAGGTATATTTAAAAGATGGAAAAATTGATTTTTTGTTAAGTCAGCGGCCAATTTCTCAGGGCTTCAAAGCCGTTAATGCAATACTAAAAGTATTAGTAGAAAAGAAAGAATTGAACCTGGTTGATGACATTCCAATAGATATAATTACTAAGGAAAACCTCTCTGCCTATGAGCATTTGAACCTTTAGTACTAAACGACCCTTTAGTTCAACTGGATAGAATAGGAGCCTCCTAAGCTCTAGATCTGGGTTCGAGTCCCGGAGGGGTCACTTAGTTGTGAGTTGTGAATGTTTAGCGCTGAGTTTGTTTCTGATTCAACCCGATTGGGACGAGAAGCCTGTCCCGATGCAAATCGGGAAGTCCCGGAGGGGTCACGCTGTTATTTCTTTTCTGTTTTTTTGAAGATTAAGCCCAGAATTGCTGTAAATAAGGCGGCTCCGACGATGCTCCAGATTATTGGAAATGGCCGGCCATCTATATAGAGAGTCCATAATTGAGGAAAATTCATTTCCGTGGCTATCCATTTTCCAATTATTGCCCCCACAACCCCAACAATTGCACTCATTAAACAGCCGCCGCTTCCAAGTTTAAAACCGCCGATACTTTGTCCAATTCCTCCACAAATAGAAGCAATAAGAATGAGTAAGATAAAATCCAGTATTCCCATAATGCATGTTTAAATGATTTGCTTAACAACGACTTTCAAGCCATTTGGTTTCAAAACCTTCCTGCAAAATAACAGACTTGTTAAACAGGCGTGTATAATGTAATTTTACATTTACTTCGCAGAACGGTTTTATATATAGAATAAGCATCAAAATATCATGAAGAAATTCAATGTTTTCTCACTAATCTTAGCTACCCTTCTTGTTATTGCAGCATGTGGAGGGGAATCAGAAGAAGAAAGAATGGCTCGTGAACAAGCCCGGTTAGATTCACTTCGGGCGGCTGAGCAAGCCCGTGTTGCAGCAATGATGGAACAAATGCGACAAGATTCCATTGCAGCAGCTGAAGCGGGAGCTATGGAAGTAGAACCACAAATAGAATATGGGTTCACTGAAGAAGGTTCTTTCGTAGTTCAGGTAGGTGCTTGGCGCTCTGAAGAAAAAGCACAGTGGTTTATTGACCGCTGGGCAGATCGCAATTACCCAAATGCATTTGTTATAAAGCATGGAACCGAAGAAGATGGAGATATCTGGTTCCGGGTTAGAGTCGGCAACTTTGGTTCCCGTGAAGCGGCTTCTGCTTTTGGTGGTCAACTTGCTGCAGAAATCAATTCAGACTACTGGGTAACCAGCATAGAGTAGCTAAAACAGCAACTAAATTATAGTTGTAAGTCTGCCAGCCATTTACGTAATTAAAGCTACGCTCAAGTAGCGTCTCTCTTGATGAATAGTCAGCCCCGTACATATGAAAAATGTGCGGGGCTATTTTATTGAAACCTTTTGAAACTTCCTCGTATAAAGCTGGCCGGGATTTATTTTTCTAATTCTTCAGATAACGTTATAATCTAATTCAAACACAACGCGAACTTTTTAATTTAAAGCGGGATGAAAAATTTCAGCATCGCGAAAAGACAAATCAATGATGTAAGTGTTCTTGATGTAAGTGGAGAATTAGACGCTCATACCGCATCTCAACTAGAAAATTCATTGAAATCTCTTATTGATGATCAACGGTTCCGAATAGTCGTTAACTGCTCAAGGTTAGATTACATAGCAAGCGCCGGTCTTGGGGTATTTATGGCGTATATCGAAGATGTGCGTGGATTGGGAGGGGACATTAAACTCACCAATATGAATGACCGGGTTTACAATGTCTTCGATTTACTAGGCTTCCCTACTTTGTATGATATTCTGGATGACGAAAAAGAAGCAGTAGAAGGGTTTTAGAATAAAAGTGACAAACGGGAGCAACAAATATCAACTTACGGTCGACTCTTCAACCAAGCACCTGGCTGAAGTAAGAGATTTTGTTGCAGAACACGCGCAATCTGTCGGTTTATCAGAAAAGGAAATTTCCGAAATACGTTTAGCTGTAGACGAAGCTTACACAAATATCATAAAACACGCCTACAAAAATACCCCTTCCAGGCCAGTACAAATTGAACTTGGTTTCGATCATAGCCAACTTTGGATTTCTATAATGGATCAGGGAGAAAGTTTTAAACCTGACGAGTACAAAGCTCCTGATATTTTGAAACGGATTAAGAATAAACAGCGGGGAGGAATGGGTGTTTTTTTAATTCAAAAACTGATGGATCAGGTACAGTATAACCGCAAGGGCGGTATTAATGAGATTCGAATGGTTAAAAACCTGTGATTCTCTATGGATTTTTCTTCTCTTAGTACTGAAGAACGGCATAGCAGGTTCGAGCTCCGAACCCTTTTGGAAACAAGCCGTCTTCTCATTGAATCCCAAGACCCTGACTTCGTTCTAAATAACCTGCTCCTTATAACCATGGGAAAATTACTGGTTACTAAGGGAATGATTCTGATTCATAAGCCAGGAGATGAGGCCTATCTCGTATCAAAATCGAAAGGAAGAGATTGGTTAACTGAAAGTGAAGACCTTAAAGCAGATTTTGAGCCCGAAATTCTGGAACGATCAATCATCCGGGGCAAAGAATTCAAAGATGTTTTCGAAACTATCGGTATTGAACCACAAAGCACTATTTTCAATTTAAAAACCAGCACCCATCATCTTGGTTTTTTATGCCTTGGACCAAAAGGAACTAAAGCTCCATTAACAGATCATGAAATTGAATTCATAGAAAGCCTAACCATTATCTCTTCGGTAGCTATCGCAAATTCACGAATGTTCCAGGAATTACGACACATTAATCGTCGCCTGGATAGGAAAGTACATGATTTAAATACACTTCTTGAACTTAGCAAGGATTTCAACATGATGGTTGACAGGCAAGAAATTGCCCGTGTCTTTAAGTTTGCAATGTTGGGGCAAATGTTAATTCGAACATTTTTCTTTGCACTTGAGATCGAAGGAAAACGAACCATCATTTCAATAAGCGGAATTACAGAAGAACCATCTGATGATGATTTAGACACTCTATTTGAATTTGATGATGTTTGTCATACTTCTGAGATTAATACTACTGACTGTTCGTTCTTAGAGCAAAACAAAATTGAACTGGTTATCGGGCTTCGTTTTCAAAATGAAAAAATTGGGGTAGTCGGCGTTGGCCCAAGAGCTACGCAAGAAGGTTATGGGGATGCTGAAGTCAATTTTCTGCAATCACTTGGAAACCTGGCCCTTCTTACTATTCAAAAAACACTGCTTCTTGAAGAACAGTTAGTAAAACAACGATTAGAAGAAGAGTTAAATCTTGCTAAAACTATTCAGGAAGGATTACTTCCAAACCCGGTACCCCAGATTTCGGGTTTTGACATCTCGGCAATTAATGTATCATCCCGGCAAGTTGGTGGAGACTACTTTGATATATTGGGACTAGACGATGGTGGACACCTGATGGCTATTGCTGATGTTACCGGAAAGGGTATTCCTGCTTCGCTACTCATGGCAAATCTGCAATCAATGTTGCATGCCCTGGCGCCGTTAGAGGTAACGTTAGAAAATGCCAGTGGCAGGATTAATGACATCATTTACGAAAATACTCCTCCGGATAAATTTATAACTTTTTTCTGGGGTAAAATTTCCAATGATGGAAAACAGTTTCGCTATGTTAATGCAGGTCATAACCCCCCTATGCTTTTTAGGAAGGGAGAAAATTCCCCAAAATTGTTAGAAGATGGAGGGATAATTCTTGGTGCCATGCCTACTATGATGCCCTATAGCAGTGCTTCCCTTAGTTTTCAACCCGGTGATCTGTTGGTTTGTTTTACCGATGGTGTAACAGAAGCCATGAATCCTGAACAAACAGAAGAGTACGAAGAGCCAAGACTAATCGAATGCATAAATAAACATCGCGATAAGTCTTCGAAAGAAATTGTGGATGCAGTCATTCGGGATATTAATTCCTTCGCTGAAGGAATTCAGTATGATGACATTACTATGATTGTACTAAAAGTTAATTGAGAGTCTTAATTCCCAACACTCTTGGTATCCCGTTCGCCCTGTTTTCTGTAACTGCAAGAATCGCCTGATAGGTATCATACCTGTTCATGATTTCATTCACATACCGAACCGTTTCGATTCCACGTGCAAACCCATACCTGGCGTTCTGATAGTATTTACGCTGCATTAACTGAAGCATTGAAGTTGATACATACGTCCAATCATTCGGGTCCTCGTTTTTGTCAACGGTCAATCTTCGCGCATCGGCCAGGTGACCAAGCCCCGCATTATACGTTGCCAGGGAAAACTCCCATTGATTGGTGCTATCCATATAAGAGTAATGCTTCAGATGTTCAGCAAATATTCGGGCCCCTTCTCTTACATTTACTTCAGCAATAAATAAAGAGTCTTCAGAGATTTCAGAAAAACGAGGCAAAACCTGCATTAAGCCAACTGCACCAGCCCAACTCACTGCATTTGGATCAAATTTAGATTCCTGGGCTGTAATTGCCGTAAGCATTACCCAATCCAGATCATACTCATTAGCTACAACCTGAAACAGGCTATCGTAGGGAGATATCAGACCCTGACCATCCTCGATAAATTCTGGATTAAAATAATCTGCAATCTGAGGACTCCCTTCGTAATATTTCTTTCTTAGCACATTTAAAAAAGTTGATCTCCTTGGAACTCCATTCGCATCATATTTAAAGTGCTGAAATAAAAACTGATTCAATTTAGTCTCAAGATCGGGGCTATTTTGACGAATAGCCCAGGCAATTTCATCATTTTCTGAGATCTGAGGCCCCTTTATTAGCCTTCCTAAATACTTATTGGTAGCAGCGTAAATATTATCGTCAGCTACCGTTGCTGCATAGTTTCCATTTGCAACCTCCAACAGTAATGTTTCAGTATCCATATCATCTGAAACCAGATCAATTTCAATATCAAATCCTTGCTCCTGCAAGCCCAAAAGTGTTTGATAGTATGCACTATTTCTTCGAATTGTGATGGGGATCCCCTGCAAGTCAGAAAGGCTCTCAGGTTCTAAAGCAAGATCACTTGACAGCACAATTACCTGATTTACCAGGTTATAAGGACGCGAAAAATCTACAATCTCTTTTCGTTCTTCAGTAATTGTGTAATTGGCAGCAATTATATCTCCTACTCCGCTATAAAGAAGTTCATACGGGTTTTCTCCCTCTGCCGGAATAATCACTTCAAGAGCCAGATCGTTTTGCTCTGCAAATTCACGAACCAACTCGTATTCAAATCCTACCTGAATACCACGGTGCAAAAAATAGGCTCCTGTACTGTAACTGGTAATCATACGTAGTACTCCAGCCTGTTTTATATCAAAGAAATCTCGTTCAATAGCTTCTATTTGTGGAGCTTCCAAGCTTCCAAAAGCTGTTGAATAATCTCTTCCCTCATCCTCAGAGCAGCCTAAATATAATGCTGATAAAGAAATTGTAAGAACTGCCCCTATCTTTTGAAACGATATAGTATTTTGTAAAAACATAAGAGTCACTGTCGCAACATTTCTAACAAATCACAAAATTTGTACCAATATTAGACGTTTATGACATCTGAAAGTTAAGGTTTAATTCGGAGTTATTTTCGTTTTATTAAAGACAATTAATCATCTAATGGACAAACCTTTGATTTTATTTAGCAGCACTGGTTATTGCCTATGAACAAATTGTTACAATTTTTTGGTCTTATAACCATTTTTTCTTTTTTACAATCTGTACCTGTTTATGCTCAAGTTGGGGGTATTGTACAAAGCTCAGAATCTTTTAACCCTTTGAAGGGTGTAAATATTGTAGTAGTAGGAACTAATAATGGTTCAAGTACTTCTTCTGATGGCACTTTCTTTTTTGATATTTCCACATTTCCACTAAGATTACAGTTTTCTGCTCTGGGTTATGAAAACCAAACAATTACTATTCAGGAAAGTGACCAGGAGTTGGTAATTCATCTTAAGCCTTCTATTCTAGGATTAGATGAAATTGTTGTCAGTCCGGACAGAACCGTAAATCCAATAACAAACACTTCTTCTATTGCCCGAAGTACTGTAAGTATTGAACAACTTCCCACTAAGTCGGTTACTACAGCGGTTGAACTACTAAGAGCGGAAACCGGCGTTTTTGTACAACAAACCAGTGTAGGACAAGGTAGTCTTTATATAAGGGGGCGCGCAGGACGTGACGTGTTGTACCTGTTCAATGGTTTCAGAATGAATCCATCTTTTGTTCGCTCGGGCCAGAACCAATATTTCGGTGCAATTGACCCATTCCTAATTAGTCAGCTGGATGTGTATCGTGGACCGGTTTCCGTGTATTACGGCAGTGATGCTCTTTCCGGAGGTGTGAATATTTCCCCCATAGTAAAGGATTTTTCAAGTGAGGTTCAAACTTCAGGAGAAGTGGCAACCTTTCTTAATTTTCAGGGAAATGGGGAAAAAACGGGACATGCAAAAATCTATTATCAAGCACCAAGGCTTAGCCTTTTTATCGGAGGTACTTACCGGGATTTTGACTATTACAATATGAGTAACAGCTCTAATGATGCACTTTGGTTTCCCTATGACGAAACTTTATCCAACGCAGATTATCAATTTCAATCATACCAATTTTCTTCGCGGATAAAAACAGGAACTAATTCAAACCTTACGTTGATTAGCTACAACGGAGAAATCCCGGACGCTCCTCGATTAGACCGCCTGACACTGGGTTATAGCATTGAAGAAACCGATGAAGATTTACGCCCTCAATTCGGATACTATTCAAATACATCACCACTTATTTTTTGGGGAAATACTGCTGAATACCGATTAAATACATCCAGGCCCACTTTTCAAAATTTTGGGATAAAGGTAGCCTACTTCCGTCTAAAGGATTTCCGCACTGAACAGGATTTTGCCTTTGATGATCAACCGGCTTTTTCCATTTCCAACGAAACCTTCGACAATACTTTTTCACTAAGCGATACCACTAACTACGACAGAAATGAAAGCAACCAGATCCAGGCCTCTCTGGATGTTCAATCTCGAATAACCCGGCATCTGTATCTAAAATGGGGAGGTGATCTCTCTTTCGACAAAGTTAGCAGTGAGCGTGTTTCAAATTATGGAGACTCCAGGCTCCCGCGTTATCCCGATGGATCTGAATATTTGCTTACCGGCATTTTTACTCAATTGGATTATGCGCGTTCCCAAAAGTTCAGCCTTGAATATGGTCTTCGCTATTCACTTGCTTATGCAAATATTCCATTTGAAGGTATTGAAACGGAGCGTCAATATGATCCCTACTCTGACTCATTCGGGCAATTCACTCAATCGTTGGGCCTTACTTACAATCTTACTAACAACCTGACTCTTCTTAATAATATTTCAACCGGATTCAGAGCTCCCAATGTGGCTGATCTGTCTGAGATCGGTACCCGTGGGAGTAACCAATTCCAAACTCCAAATACCGAATTGAAACCCGAAAAAACATTAAACTTTGATATTGGGATGCAATTCCAGAATGATGCTTATTCATTTGAAATCTATAGCTTTTGGCTTCATTATTTTGATAAAATCTCTCGAATCCAAACAGGAAATACCGTTAACATTTTTGGAGAAATTATACCCGAATCCAACGAAACCTGGGAACTTTATACTGAGGTAACCAATGAAAATGTAAATTCAATGGATTTACTTGGTGTAGAATTTGCCGGTGAATATGAGAATAGCAATGAAATAAAAACCGGACTTACCTTCACTTATACCTGGGGAAATTTGACAAATACGGATGGCTCTAAAGACCCTGTAGATCGAATTCCTCCTGCTAATGGAATCTTCTATGTGGAATATACTCCCAGTACCAGCATTTCTATTCGGCCTCAGGCACGATATGCTTTCGCCCATAGGCGTATTTCACCTTCTGAAGAAAATGATATTCGCGTTTCTCAGGATGGAACCGATGGCTTTGTGAACCTTCAAGTGCTCATTAATATTCATACCCTTGAAAAAATGAACGTAAAACTGGTTGCAGATAACATCATGGATGTAGCTTATCGGGAACACGCCAGCAGCCTTGATGGTATGGGGCGAAATTATACGATATCAGTCAGCTATTCTTTTTAAGAAGATTGGTTAGCATTTTTTGCCCAGGTAAGTGCTATTCCAAACATTACAATGAACATACCCACCATAGAAAGTACTAATGGAATTTCACCAAACAAAAAATAAGCCATGGTAGCAGACACAACGGGTTCAAATAAAATGAGGGTAGAAAGAAGAGTTGGAGAAATATATTTAACCGCATAATTCAAAGATCCGTGGCCTGCAATTTGAGGTCCAATTGCAAGACCAAAACCAATCAAAAATACAATCCCTGTTAATTCGAAAGAAAAACCTTCAACTACAAAAAGTGCAATTATACAGGTTAATGCAGAATATCCATATACTGGAAATACATAATGAAACCAATCTCTTTTTTGCCGAACTCTATTTCCAATTAAAAAATAACCTACAAATATTATAGCAGCCAATACTGCTAAGCTATTCCCAAGTAATGGGTTCGCATAACTGGTTTCACCATCAAAATCTGAGTACCCGATTAATACCGAACCTGCAAAAGCAACGAAAACTCCCACCCAAACTGTGGCTTTAAAGTTTGTTTTAAAAACGAAGCGTTCAATTACAATAAGTAGAATTGGGTGGATCGTAACCAGGACTGCCGCTGAGGCAATTGACGTAAAATAGATGGAACTAATCCATGCAATTAAGTGCAAACCTAAAAGAATGCCTGATATTGCAACCATTAGTTGCTCTTTTCTGGGAATTTCCCGGGGTTCTTCATTTCGCTTTAATGAAAAATGAACCGGAATCAGAACTATAAAAGCAATACCGGTACGAATTGCAGCTACTAAAAATGCAGAGGAATCGGTAGCCAATTTCACTAAAATCGGGGAAAAACCAATAGCAGTTAATCCAAACAGGAGTAACCCAAAAACTTTGAGTTTAGAAAAACTGTGAAGATCAGAGGTACTCATTACCGAATGCGATCAACCGATCGAACCAGTTTTTCATCCTTATTGATAAAGCGGAGCGCCAGCAATTGGAAGATGAATCCCAGAATCACCAATCCGGTTCCTACCGCTTCATCCCAAAGATAGGTACCTATTCCACCGAGTGAAAAAATAACCCCTACACAAAAACCCAGAGCAATAATCTGAAACAGGGCGAACCGTTTAACCCAAAGAATTTGGTTCTTCCGGTCTCTGAAAAGAAAGATGCTCGTAATAGATCCTGTCACTGCTATCGCTAATGAAATAGCTAGTCCATACCCGATCCAAAGTTGTGGATCTTCCATAGCCCGGGTATAAATTGGTGTAAAGTATGCTCCTAATGTAGAAATCGAAGCAAATGCCAGAAAAACAGTTTGTATACGTTGAATCAATGTTTGAAAATTTGTTTGCGCGAAAAGATAAAACTTTGTGTAACAAAAAAGGGGCTTATAGCCCCTTCTGTGTAAACAAAAAACAAACTAAGAAGTTACCGTTTCAGGTTGGCCAAAATCAGCAGAAGCTGTAAAAGCATTTTCTTCTTCAGGTTTTTCAAACATTACTTCTCCAACCCATTCTCTACCTCGTTCAAATACATAATAAAGAACCGGTACCAAAATCAGGGTTAGTGCTGTAGCAAATAGTAGACCTACAATTACCGCAATGGCCATTGGCCCCCACCAAGCAGCTTGTTCGCCACCCATGTAGATGTAATCATTCAGATTGGTAAAGAACAATAGTGGATCGCTTACTAACACGATAAAGTCAAAATTGAATCCAACGGCTAATGGTACTAAACCGAGGGTGGTCGTTATAGCTGTTAAAATTACCGGACGGAAACGAACTTTCCCTCCGCGAATTAATGCCTCTTTTAATCCCATTTTGTCCCGTGTTCTTAGAATATCCACGTAATCGATAAGTACGATAGCATTGTTAACAACAACCCCAGCCAAAGAAATCACACCAAGGAAAGCCATTAAACCAAATGCCATTTGAAAGATTACCAAACCGTAGAATACTCCCGCCGTAGACATTATTACTGAGCTTAAAATGATCAGAGGTTTCACTACGGAGTTAAACTGAGATACCAGAATGAACGCAATTAAGAATACAGCTATCAGGAAGGCACGTCCCAAGAAATCAAACGACTCATCCTGTTCCTGCTGTTGACCAGTCCAATCGTGGGAATATCCTTGTGGTAATCCATTCAGATATTCAGCTAGCACGCCTTGCGCTTCTGCAAGCACAGCATTGGCTTGGTAACCGGCACGTACATCTGCACTAATGGTAATTACCCGCTCTGATTCTTTGTGCTTAATACCTCCAAGACCATCACTTACCTCCCATGAAGCCACTTCAGACAATGGAACCTGAGTCCCTTCATGGAATATGGTCAGGTCTCCTAATGTACTCATGTCATCCCGATACTCATCACTTAACCTCACAATTATATCATACTCCTCTTTTCCATCACGGAACTTGGAAGCTTCTACCCCATTAATGGCTTGACGAACCGTGAAACCAATGGTATTGGTATTCAACTCATACAAAGCTGCTTTTTCACGATCTACAGTAACTTTGATTTCAGGGCGGGGTTCTGGTAAATCAGATTCCAAACCATCCATTTTGATATAGATAGAATCATCTTCCAAAATGGATAGCAGGTCATTTGAAATCATGGTCAACATATCCATATCCGGGCCGGAAATCTCCAGATTGATCGGTTTACCAGTAGGAGGACCATCGGCTGGTTTCTCGACGGAAACCTCCGCACCAACGATAGTACTACTGAATACATTCCGAAGAGATTCCATAGCCATAAATACATCTCCCTGGCGTTGCTGAAAATCTTTGAAATTTAATGCGACAGTCCCCATATGACTAGAATTTCCGCCACCGCCATCCATATCAGCACTTATTGCTGCTCCGGAGGTAGCTAAAACAGAGTTTACATCTTCGAAATTGCTTAAAATTTCCGGAATTTCCACCCGCACTTCATCTATAATGCTTTTTGTAAATTCCACATCAGAACCGACTGGTGTTTCAACCTGAACATATACATCACGTGGTGGAATATTTTCAGGGAAAAATTCAACTCCAACAGGGAATGCAATCAGTAATCCAATGGCACTCAAGAATGCGGCAGGGGCCAGCAAAAAGAGTACGATCGCCCATCGCTTTAACGCCCAGGAAATGGCAACTTCATAGTGATCCAGTACCCGATTCAAACCGGTTAGCTGCCACCAACGGCCCACAGGGTTCAAGAATACCTTATTAATTGCCCACAAAATGAACGCCATAATGAGTAGCATCGCCCAGGTTAACGGGTTGGATGCCAATAGGATCAGAGCGATAAAGCCACCACCTGCAAAAGCGATAATTCTACCGGTTCGGGTAAACTCCACCTTTTTATTATTGTCATGCTCCACTTTCATGAACAAAGCACAAATCACCGGATTGATTACCAAACCTACAAATAATGAACTACCTAATGTAATAATCAGCGTTTTTGGCAAGTAGCTCATGAATTCGCCCGTGATTCCAGGCCAGAAAACCATTGGCGCAAAAGCGGCTATTGTGGTCATTGTACCGGTAATAATCGGCACAGCAACTTCTCCGGTTCCTTTCTTTGCCGCTTCAAAATTGTCAAAACCTTCTTCTAAGTACCGGTAAATATTTTCAACAACTACAATAGCATTATCTACCAACATACCTAAGGCAAGTATTAACGAGAAAAGAACCACCATATTCATAGTAATTCCAACTGCACTTAACAGGATGAAGGAAAGGAACATCGACATTGGAATAGAGATACCTACAAACGACGAGTTCCGAACCCCAAGGAAGAACAAAAGAACACCCACTACCAATAACAAACCTGAGATTATATTGTTCTCCAGGTTGCTTACCATGCTTACAACATCTTTACTTTGGTCGTTGGTAATAGTGTAGTTTGTAGTTGGGGGAAGAAGTGGAAGCTGCCCTTCTAAAATTGCTTTCACCTCGGTAGCGGTATCCAGGATATTCTCACCGGTTCGCTTTTTTACTCCCAGGGTAATTACGGGTGAACCATTAAGTGTGGAGTATGTTTCGCGTTCCTGGAATCCGAATGTGACTGTAGCCACATCACGAATATAAATTGGGCTCTGTTCCTCTCCTTTTACGACAATATCTTCGATAGGTGCGGTATTTTCGTACTGCCCGGGAATTCGAAGCAGGAAATTTTTCGTACCAACAGTGATATCTCCACCTGGAATCGTAACATTCTCATTACCGATTGCTCCAATTATATCTCCGAAACTGATATTATAGTATTTCAATTTTGGAAGGTCCACATCCACCTGGACTTCACGCTCTAAACCACCTGTTAAATCTACTCCTAAAACAGTTGGAATAGCTTCAATTTTTTCCTGTAAATCCTCCGCAATTTCCTTAAGAATTACTTCATCATAATCCCCGGAAAGATTCACATTCATAATCGGAAACTCAGAAAGATTTATTTCCTGAACTATGGGTTCTTCGGCATCTTCGGGGAGTTCAGGCTTTGCCAAATCTACCTTTTCACGCACTTTTTGCAGAGCATCCTCAATATCAACATCGGTGTTGAATTCCAGGTTGATGTTGGAATACCCTTCTGAAGAAGTTGATGTCATTTCCTTTACTTCAGAAATTGAACTCAATTCATCTTCCAGTTTTCGCGTAACCAGGCTCTCCATATCCTCCGGGGAAACCCCAGGATATATGGTCACCACAAAAATATTCGGAACAGTAATGCTTGGAAAAGATTCCTTAGGAATAGTGATGTAGGAAACAATTCCCATCACTGCTACCAGGGTAACCAACACCAGTACGCTAATCCGGTTGTTAATAGAAAAAGATGTTAACCAGAATTCTTTTCTTTCTTCAGGTTGTGCAGGAGCGCCATTTGTTGAGGCTCCGTTTTTTATCACCTCTTCGCTCATATTTTCACCTCTAGTTTGCCGCAATTGGGCTGTTTGATTCTACTATATTAATTCTCATTCCATTGTTCAGAAATGCTGAACCAATGGTGATGAGTTCTTCTCCTGGATATAACCCGGACTCTATAACTACGCTGCTCTTGTAAGAAGGACCTAATGCCAGCACTTTTTCCTCAGCAACATTATGCCCGTCCGCCTCTTCTGCAACCACATAGGTTACATACCTGCCGTTCTTACTGTAAATAAATTCTTCACTCAAAATTACTACCTCTTCCTGCTCCAAAGTTTTCAGGCGAATATTGGTAATCATATCTACCTTCATATTTTCTTTGCCTGGAAGATCAATTTCAATTCGGAAAGTTCGGTTTTGCGGATTAATGCTTTTTCCCACAAATGTGATTGAGGTTGTAAGCGTATCAACGAATTGCGTATCGAACCAGATTTCCACTTCATCACCTTCCTGTATGGCATCAGCATAACGGGCTGGAACACCGGCTACAATTTTGTAGTTACCTTCCCCAATCAGCCGAACTGTAGGGGCACCGGGACTTACCATCTCGCCTACTTCGAACATGATTTCCTCCACCATACCCGAAAACGGAGCCACAATATTGGTGTTCTCCAAATCTACTTTCATAGATTCCAGGGAAGAAGCACTTTGATCGTACGTATATTTAGCATTCAAATAATCAATTTCTGAACCTATACCGTCTTCTTCATAGATTTTCTTGAGGCGTTCATAGTTCTCGCGAGACAGGTTGGTTAAAGCTTCTAAACGAGCTATTTCCTGCTTTAGCTTGGCATCATCGATTTTAAGAATGGTTTGACCGGCTTTAACCGACTGCCCCTCTTCTACATTGTATTTAACCACTTTACCAGAAACTTCAGCTGAAATCATAATATCATCCGAGGTTTCCACGGTTCCGATAACACGAACAAAACTTGCAAATGTTGATGTTTGAACCTGCTCAGTTCTTACATTTACCGTTTTTACCAATTCTTCAGTTTGTATTGGAGTTTCTTCTCCACCGCCTGCACATGATGCAATGAATACGAAAAATCCTAGTGCTAAAAGTGTTGAATTTTTTCTCATGGAATTATTGATGGTCTTTGTTTTTAAAATCATTCTGAAAGTTGTGTATCAACAAATGGTACTACCCCTGTAGCTAAGTCATATTGAGCTTTAGCTGTAAGATAATTAAATACCATTAATGCATAATTAACTTCTGCCTGCCGAACCTGAACTTCGGCATCAGTAACTTCAAGTTGAGATCCTAACCCATTCTCTAGCCTCAACTGTGCTCTTTCATATCCTTCCTGCGCTTGCTCCAAAGCAATTTTACGTGCGTTTGCAGTCTCAAAAGCCATATTCAGGTCCTCACTTGCAGAAGCTACTTCATTCTGTGCCAGAAGTGATGTAGCGCGAACCTGCTCCTCTAAATCTTTTCGTTCTATTAGCACGCGTTGAACATCCGCATTTCGGCTAAAACCCTGGAAGAGCGGTAGATTTAAATTCAATCCAAGTATTTGAAAACGATTATTGTTATCAAAAAAAGTCGGAGCATCAGGTTCTGAGGCACTCCACTGTAAATTGTAGGTAGCTTCTAAGGTTGGTAAAAAACGGCTTCTAACTGCCATAATTTCCCGATCTTTGAGTTCTAAACTGGCATCTAACACTCTTAAATCGCCTCGATTTTGAGCTAACAGCCCAGCCTCAACTATTTCGTTCTGATAAGCAAATGGTGTCATTTGATCGATTTCTAAAATTTCGGCATTAATCGCCGCAGTATCCTCTAAATCCAGCACATCAAATTCATTTAAACTTCCAACCACCTCAAATTCAAAACTGTAAGGAAGCCCCATTGCCAGGTTTAAGTTTCTATAGGTTTCTTTTACTGCATATTCCGCTTCAATTAGCAAAGGTTGCTGATTATTTAATTGAACCTGCAACTGTAAAACTGCATAAGAATCCACTAAACCGGCTTCTTCTCTTTTTTGGTTCTCTTCCAGGTTTTGCTCCAATCGTTCAATTTGTACCTGTTGAAGCCGAAGCTGCTCTAAGGCTACCAATACCTGGTAATAAGCGATTCGGGTTTGTGTTACTATCTGTTGACTTACCGCCCTGAAATTTTCCTGCTGTACTGTTTTAAAGATAGTTGCAGTACTAAGTCCGATTAAAGTTTCTCCACGAAACAACGTTTGGTTTACTGTGAAACCACCGGCCCAATCATTGTCGGTACCAAATTGAACCGGAATTAATGTACCAGCTGCTCCCCCAAAAAACTCTCCGGGAACAAAAGTTACCGGAAGCTCTATGTTTCGAGAATAGCTCATAGAGGAACTAATTTCAGGATAAATATCGCTGTAAGCAATGGTTACCAGTTCCTCTGAATCTTCAATAGCTAAAAGTGCTCGTTTAATCTCCGGGCTGTTTGCCAAAGCCATTTCAATGGCTTCGTCAAGCGTTACGTTAGATATTTGAGCAATAGCCGGATTTACACAAATTGAAAGGGCAAAAAGGAAGCCCCCAAATGTTATTGCCCCTCTTAAGTTCTTCATATTGAATAGAAGTTTATTAAATACCATTTTTAATCAGGTCGCTCGCTACGTTCTAGTTGTATTTGAGTTTCAAAAAATGACTCGAAGTCACCATTAGTTTTATTAGTTCCTTTAATTCCTTCACCAATTAGCTTCATATACCCTTTAAACATGGTGGTTAAATCAATTCCAAGATTATCCAGAAGATTAAAATGATCCGCATTTTGATGCATATAGGCTACATCCTTTACTCCATGCGAGGTTGCCCATAGCAATAGTGCCAGTTGATTAGGATCGTAAGTATCATTTATGGAACCATCTTGCATTCCTATTTGGATAGCACGCACCATTGCACGAAAGCTTTCCTGGCGGTTTTGAATACAAGCCCCCATATATTCACTGGTTAGAACTTGTTCAGTATTCCTGAAATTATCCATAAAT
The DNA here is from genome assembly GCA_022360375.1 of Balneolales bacterium. Taxonomy (GTDB): domain Bacteria; phylum Bacteroidota; class Rhodothermia; order Balneolales; family Balneolaceae; genus HXMU1420-13. The sequence goes on along the minus strand of JAKSCW010000485.1, from coordinate 4,322 downwards.
CGAATTGCTCTATTGTATTCCGGATGTTCAGAAACAAACTCAATGAAGTTTATCCCCATCTGGTACACCATTTGCAAGCCGGTAATATTTTGAGTAAGAACTTTGGAAGTCTTCTCATTCATCAGGGTAGAAGCTTTATCACAAATTGCAAGTACTAAGTCTGTCTTATTTTTGAAGTACAGATAAACAGTTCCCTTACTTATCTCAGACCGCTCTGCAACCTGATCCATGTTCAATTGATCAAGTCCTTTTTCCAAAATGAGCGCTTCTGCTGATTCTATGATAGAAGCTCTTTTTTGTGCTTTTTCTCGTTCTTTTCGTTCTAATATTCCCATTTCTGACTTTCAGTCATTTTTTGAATCGAGGTCAATAATAGGCATCACTGATAAACTTTCCAACCTTTTTATATGAAGAAACCATTAAGATGATTACCGAAGTTAAGTTTTGTGTATCATTGTGTTTCAAAATCCTGAATATTGATTAAGAAGTACTTTACTGAATTCACCTTATTAGTTGTTGCCATTATCTGGGCTTTAAATTTCACCGTTGTGAAAGTAAGTTTAGAAGAACTTGATCCATTTAGCTTCAATGCCTTACGTTACTTTTTCGCCGCCGCATTGTTAATAGTCGCAGCAAAACGGGCTGGGTTCAAAATTTCGGTAAAAAAAGAGCACTTTTGGAAATTAGTAGGGATAGGGCTCGTTGGAAACCTGTTTTACCAGGTACTTTTCATTATTGGTATGGACTTTACTTTGGCGGCAAATGCGGCTGTAATACTAGGTACTATTCCAGTATGGGTTGCCCTGCTTTCTTACTTCTTTACCGATGAAAAACTTTCTTTGCGAAAAACTGCAGGGATTGTGTTAGCATTTGCAGGGGTTGTATTAATAATAGTTTCAAGACCCGAAGGATTATCTCTTTCTTCAAGAAGCTTAATTGGAGATATAATACTTCTTTTGTCTGCAATAGCCTGGGCTTCATATACTATCCTCTCAAAAAAATATTTAAAAATATACCATTCAACGCAATATTCCGGGTTTATGGCCCTTGTTGGCGTCATAGCTTTATTCATTGTTGGGGTTCCATCTCTGATCAAAACAGACTTCAATACAATTAGTATTGCGGGTTATGGAGGTATTGTTTACAGTGGATTATTATCAGTAGGTCTTTCCTATCTGGTTTGGAACAGAGGAATTGCAAAAATCGGAGCAGTAAATACTGCCATCTACCAAAACCTGGTTCCTGTTCTGGGAGTAGTATTTGGAGTAATACTTTTAGGTGAACAGCTAATGGTATTTCAGTATATTGGTGGAATATTTGTTATACTTGGCATTGCGATTACTCAAACTAGATAAGCCTATCTGAAAAAAGCTACGACTAAACACTAAGTTAAAATCTTTATTAATGAAGTTTTTTTCATTAACGAAAGTAGCTCTATTACTACTTCTTTTTTTACCTACTACTTCTATAAGTCTTTATGCTCAAAACAATGAGAGTGAAGCGTCTTTTGGTTTGAATTTTGAGAGTCCGCTTAGTGGCTACTTCTACCAAGATCCCTTATCTGCACTTATTCAGGTAAATCCTGTTCCATTTGAAAACGGCATAGATTTAGATAATTACAAACTCGGTTCAGGAGATGTAATTTCCATAAATATTACTTCAGTTCAGCCTATTACGCTCCGAAATCTTTACATAAATCCCGAAGGAAAAGTAGTATCACCAATTATTGGGCAATTGGATTTAGATGGACTCACTATTTCCGAAGCGAAAGAAGTGGTCTTGGAACGTGTAAAAACTGTATTTAAAGACTTTGAGATTGATATCACATTGGATTATCCCAGGCTGCCGACAGTTTTTGTGAACGGAGATGTCCCATATTCAGGAAAATTAATTGTCTCTCCGTTTTCCAGGGTTGATGCCGCAATTTACGCATCCATTGAACTGCCTAAAATAGATTCAAGAACAAATTTACCTGTAACAAACTATAGTAATTCAGCAATTTTAGATAAAGGGCCTTACAGTTTCAGGAATATTAAAATCATCAGGAATAATACAGATACTCTAACTGCGGATTTATATGCTTTTTTTAAGGCCGGTAATCTCGAAATGAATCCCGTACTTCTTGATGGAGACCAAGTAATGGTTCAAAAACTCGATAGAGACTCCCCAACAATTTCAGTTTCAGGAGCTGTAAATAATGCAATAGCTGTTGAATACAAGTACACAGACACTCCGGATATGCTTATCCAATTGGCTGGTGGACTCAGCCAATCGGCCAACGTTGAAAAATTATATGTCTACAGGTCAACTAATTCAGGAATAGACAAAATTGAGGTAGAGGCAGGTAACTGGAATACATTTGCACTTGAAGCATTTGACAGGGTAGTAATACCTCGGGAAGGAGCCTACAATCAGAATTCCGTCGCTCATATATTTGGAGAGGTAAACATGCCTGGTACATTTCCCATCATTTCGGGATCGTCGACTGCAAAGGAATTGATCAATTTTGCAGAAGGCACTACAGCTAATGCCCTTCCAACAGCAGCTTACTTGGTAAGAGGGTCTTCAATAGAAAATCAGATTCAAAATAATCTCGACTTAGAAAGTTTAAAGCGCACTTCCGATCAACTTGAACAGGGATTTACCTACCTGGATTTAGAAACCCGGAATAGTAGCAATAAAGTGTTCATCGACTTAACTGATGAAGCTTCTTTAGACGATATAAAACTGTTTAATGGAGATCAATTATTCATACCTGTGAATGAAAATACTGTATTCATTTTTGGACAGGTGAATACACCTGGGTATTACAATTTTTCTGAAAATACATCTGTAAATCAATACATACAAAGAGCCGGAGGGTTTGCTTTATCTGCCGATTTGGATAGAATTTTTGTGCTTAAAGCAGGAAACAACACCTGGTATTCTCCTGAAAAAACTACACTTGAATCCGGGGATAAAATCTTTATTGACCGGGTTCCTTACGATGAACTAAATGCTTTACGTTCTTATGAGATTCAGAAGCAACAATTAAAAAACCAACGCACTCAACTTATAATGACAGGTATAACTACCGCTACAGGAATTATAACTACTCTCATTGCTATTGGTGTAATACAAAACTGATGAAAATATTTCAGAATATTGGTGGCTACTAATCCGCTTATCTATATAATAAACTTCTATCAATGAATCCCAAATATACCCCTCCTTCACTACTTGAAATTGCTCAATTTTTATTCAAGAATAAGGGTAAGCTATTTTTGATTCCTTTTTTTGTGGCAGTTACTGTTGCTATTATTAGTCTTTTCATTACAAACAGATACACTTCTACCGCCAACTTAATCCCAAGTCAACGTCCTTCTTTGGGGCTTGATTTATTTTCAGAAACAGGCAGCCTTTCATCTTTTGCCAGTACTGTTTTGAGTGGGGGGCAAAGCGATGAAGCGAATAGATACGTTATTCTTTTAAGTAGTTATAGTTCTAGTAAACAAATTGTAGATCGATTCAACTTAACTACTCATTATGAAGTTTCAGAAAGCAAAACTCCAATACTTCATGCAATCGATATCTTAGCCTCACGCACCACATTTGAAAGTAAGGAAGAAGGCAATTTTGTAATCAGTATTGAAGATAAATCTCCGGAGTTAGCAAAAGAAATGGCTGACGCATATGTTCAAATACTGAATGAGGAAAACACCCGTATTGTTACAGGAGATGCAAAGCGGTATCGTGAATTTCTTGAAAAAAGATTACTCGAATCCAGGAATACGATTGATAGTTTACAACAAGAGATGATCAGTTTTCAAAAAAAGTATGGGGTAATAGAATTCACCGAGCAAGCTAAACAATACTTTTCTTTGATTATCGGGCTTTCAGCCAAACAGATAGAAACAGAGATTAAACTTGAATTACTTTCACAGAGTGTTACCGAAAGCAGCGACCTGTACGAATCAACAGAAATCGAACTCAATGCGATTAATGAAAAGCTCAATGAGGTCTATTTTGATTCAGATAGCAGCAATGTAATTCTAAATTTTTCGGAAATGCCTGAAGTAGGTTCTCAATATATGGAGCTGATGCTTGAAGCAGAAATTCAGTCTGAAATACAGAAATTCGTGGTACCATTTTATGAACAGGCTAAAATGGAAGAAGCCAAGGCATTACCTATTGTGAGTATAGTTGATGCACCCAGAATCCCTGAGCGTAAAAGTTTTCCAAACCGAACTCTTATTACAATCAGTTCAGGTTTTTCAGCATTTTTTATTGTTTTGTTCTACCTCATATTCCGATTAAGCCTAATAAAGAACAACGATTTTTTT
>JAKSCW010000424.1 GCA_022360375.1 Balneolales bacterium | reverse complement strand
TCACTTTGGTGATAGGAACACCAGCCACTGAACAACCCACAAACAGAATGGTTCCAACCGGAGGGGTGCATAAACCCACGGTAAGGTTGAACACAATGATGATTCCAAAATGAATAGGATCAATTCCTAATTCAACGGCAACCGGCAGAAATATGGGGGTAAAAATCAGGATGGCAGGAGTGATGTCCATAAATGCACCCACAAAAAGTAAAATGGCATTGATAATCAGCAAAATAGCTATTCCATTTTCTACTGTGGAAAGTAGTCCTTCTGAAATAGACTGCGGGATATTCTCAAATGAGAGTACCCACGACATGGCTATGGAAGTGGCAATCAGCAGCATCACAATAGAGGTGGTTTTTGCTGAATCCAATAAGATTCCGGGAATATCCTTAACAGTAATTTCCTTGTAGATAAAAGACAGAATCAACGCATATAGTACTGCTACGGCAGCGGCTTCAGTAGCGGTGAAAATTCCACCAATGATTCCACCTATTACTACAAAAATCAGGAATAAGCTTGGAAAAGCGTCTATAAAGCGGAATAAGGCCGTTTTAATAGAAACCCGTTCAGCAATTTTGTACTTTCTTTTAAAGGCGATATACCCAGCTGTTAGCATTAGCCCCAAGCCAACAATAATCCCAGGAAGATAGCCTGCCAGGAATAACGCTGCAATGGAAGCACCCCCACTTGCAAGTGAATAAACAATCAGGACATTACTTGGAGGAATTAAAAGACCGGTTGTGGAAGAAGTAATATTTACCGCTGCCCCGAATTCTGGTTCATAGCCTTCTTCTTTCATTTGGGGAGCCATAATTCCGCCTATGGCCGAAGCGGCGGCAACCGCTGAACCGGAAATGGCTCCGAACAGCATGGCAGCAATCACATTCACGTACGCCAATCCACCGGGAAACATACCAACGAGGACTTTCGCGAAAGCGATCAGTTTTTTTGCAATTCCTCCCTGGTTCATCAGCTGGCCGGCAAGAATAAAGAAAGGGATAGCCAGTAACGTAAAGCTGTCTAAACTGGTGGCCATACGTTGTGCAATTGTTGTAATGGCAGGTAGCGACTGAACATTAAGTAAAATGGTTGCCAAAGTAGCAATCCCGATGCTGAAAGCAATGGGAACCCGAATGGCAAGCAGTACCACAAATACAAGAACCAGCACCAATACGCTTTCTGCTCCAACCATCAGTTGTTCTCCTTTGATTTTAGTTTAGCCAGGTCTTCCATCAAAAAATGGATGGTGTAGAAACCCATAATCAATCCGCAAAGCGGAAGTACCGCGTAAACATATCCCAGGGGCACCCCCAACGCTGCAGAAGTCTGGTTCAGATGAAGAGTAACAAATACCAATCTTGATCCCCCTATTAGCAGTACAGTAGCTACAAAAACCAAAATAGATAGTTGTACCAGCACGTCCAGGATCAGAGTTTGTTTAGCATTTAGTTTGTGAGAAATAAGATCAATCGATAAATGAAGACGTTTTCCAAGCACATATGCTGCACCAAATAAACTTAACCAGATAAGCAGGAAGCGTGCCAGTTCATCCGTAAATGAACTTGGATTTGCTAATACAAATCTGCTGAAAACCTGCCAGAGTACATTGATGACAAGCAACCCAAAAATTATAACCAGGATATATTCCAGAACACGGTCTAATACTTCAATGATTTTTTCCATCAGCCCTCAACCTCCTGGATTCGATTTATCAGGTCATTCAACAAGGGATCCTTTCGGTATTCCTCATATAGACCACTAACCCGTTCCTGGAACTCCGTTTTATCAGGATAGATAACCTCGATACCGGCCTCTTTTACTTTACGCAGTGCCTCATCACTGGCTTCTTTCCAGAGTTTTTTTTGGTATTCGGCAGATTCCAGTGCAACCTTTTGCAAAAGTTCTTTTTCGCTTTCTGAAAGGGTTTTCCAAACATGAGTACTAATAATCAATACATCAGGAACAGAGGTATGCTCATCAATTGTATAGTAGTTGCTTACTTCATAATGGCGGGAAGAATAAAAACTGGGTGGGTTGTTCTCGGCTCCATCAACTACACCTTGTTGCAACGCTGTATACAATTCTCCAAAAGAGATAGGCGTAGGAGAGCCCCCCAGTGAGCGTACCATATCCATCGCGGTTTGGCTTTCCATTACCCGGATTTTTTGTCCTTCCAGGTCTTCAGGGCTATAAACCGGTATATCTTTGGTGTAAAAGCTGCGGCTGCCTGCATCATAAAAGCAAAGACCATGGAACCAGAATTCTTCTCCGTCATTCAAAATCTCCTGGCCAATTTCTCCTTCCAGCACATTGAACCTATGCTGCTCGCTATTGAAGATGTAGGGTAGGCTGAGAGCTTTATACGAAGGAGCAAAGTTTTCCAAAACACTAGCTGAAACTTTAGTTATACCAACGCTTCCTATTTGAAGCAGTTCTACCAACTCCCGTTCTGTACCTAACTGCTGGTTTGGATAAATCTGTATTCTCATTTTCCCTTGTGACTGCTCCTCAAGGAGTTCTGCCATATACACCATGCTCTTATGAACAGGATGAGAGACGTTCAGTCCATGACCCAATTTGATTACTTTTGCCTCCTCGTTTGAAGAGCAATTCACCAAAAACGGGGTAATAATAAGGAAAATGACTAGGCGTGACTTCAACAGAGATATAAATCTTTTCGGAAAATTATATATACTTATTATACCTAATATGCTAATATGGAGCAAACTCAATTCTTCTTAAATACCGAAAAAAAATTGAAGTTTATACTACAGAAAGGTTTAAAACTACGTAGCGATAATAATCAGGGAAAAGATTGCATATACGGAGGCATGGCCAGATTCCACTTCGGCCTGACCATGGTCACCAGATGCTCGATGACTAGAAGAAAGAAGTTAAATTCACGGGGTTCAGCTATTGCTGATTGTGAGCTGTAGCTGAGTTAAGAGGGCTTATGATGGAACTTGGATTTTCCGGAAAATCCTGTTCGCGCATGAAACCCTTGTATTCACAGAAATCGATTCAGTCTCTGTAGAATCAGGAATTCATTCTGATATTTATATTGGTTTTATCGGAATTTAAAGTTTGCATCACCATTTGAGAGGAGCTAAAAAACAGGGTATGTATTTCTTTAAGTTTCTTTATCATACAAGAAATGAAATAAAATAAATCTCTTGAACTTAGAGCTTATAGGATCAATC
>JAKSCW010000548.1 GCA_022360375.1 Balneolales bacterium | reverse complement strand
GCATTGTGTAGTTATCGCCTCCCAACCCGTCAGCATTAGTGTCAGAGCCTATATGTGCGAATCGAACATTTCCATAAATCTCAAATTTCGAATCGCTTTGCGAAAAAGCACTATAAGGAATGGTTAAGAATATTAGGGTCAGTAATAATCTTTTTAAAGTCATGGTAAACAAAAATTGAAAGGGCACTCATAGAGTGCCCTTGAAGGAAAATTAATTAGCAGAAAATGGTACGTGAGAATCGTGAAGAATAATTTTTAATTCGCCCATTCCATTTTTGGTGTATGCAAAAGAGTACTCAACTTTAACATCGCCACTTCCGTCAGCAGGAGTGAACCAGTAGTTACCCATTGCAACTGCCATGTTTCCAATAATCTTGGTACCAATGTTTTGCCATCTTACATTCGTCCATGGCTTAATTGCGAAACCACCATCTTCAGAGTAGTTATCATTTCCACCGACAAAGTAGGATAATGCACCCTCGAAATTTGTACGGAATTGCTTTTCAGCAGCTAAAGTAGGCTTGAATAATACAGTTCCTTCCTGGTAGTTGTAAAACCTGTTGATGTGATCAACAGCAGCTTTCGTGTAATCACCACCATCAGTGAAAACTTTTCCAATTCTTACAATTCCTTCTCCCCAAGCTTTTTGGGCAGCAAGTACTTCGGCTTCAGTAATTGTTGAAACCTCGTCATTAGAAGAAATTACTTCATCATTAACATATGCTTGTGAACTAGCAATTAATCCAAAAGATAAAATTAACGATAGAGATAACAATTGAATCTTAGAGTTTAAGTATTTGATTTTCATGATTTTATTTAAGTCTTATTTGGTTTAGGTTGTTTTGATGAATTTTTTCTTACAGGGAAGGAAGAGATCCTTCTTTGTTAGAAATAGTAATCGCTACTGATAATTGAGATTATCTTTTGAAGGATTAAACCCGTTCAAAAAGACTTTTGAAGAAATAGGAGAAATCGTCACCCCGGTAAGAGGACTTAGTAGCACATATAAAGGAAAAGCAATTCATTCTTAAGTCAAGAATGGTGCTTTTAATGCATTTATTAATTTGAAAAGGTGATAACTCCATAGCGAAAAATTCGACAAATATTAATTCAGTCGATTGTCTTCGTCCCGTCAAACCATTCGAGCTCAAGGGGAGTTCCGGCTTTTACACTTTTTTTCAATTTAACCCAGGAGCCATTTTGCCATACCCTTACATAGCCTTTTTCAAGTGGAGCATTTGGATTTTCTTTTTCAATTCGGTGAAGGAGTTCGGTGATCAACGATTTTTTTTCTGAAAGCATAACCTGGAGTTGGTTATCCATTTTTTCCTGAAACCGTTCAACAGAATTACGTGCATTTATAATTTTTTGCTGAACAGCTTGTAAGGCGTAAGCCTTCGCCAGGTTCTCAACCCGATCTTTGTAATATTTAATCGTACCAACAGTTTGTAGCTGCATTCGCCGGGTTAAATCCTCGACCAACATATTTACTTCATTATTATCAGGAGTAGCAAAAACCGCCGCCTGAGTTGGCGTGGCCGCTCTTAAGTCTGCAACAAAATCAGAAATAGAAAAATCCACCTCGTGGCCTACCGCACTTATTACAGGAATGGAACAATCAAATACTGCACGGGCAACAGATTCTTCGTTGAAGGGCCATAAATCTTCCAGTGAACCACCGCCACGCGTTAAAATTATAACATCCATGGTTTGTTCAGCTGAAAAATATTGCAGTCCCCGCACTATTTCGGGTGCTGCATTCACTCCTTGTACACTGGCGTGGTAAAGAAATATTTCCGCCATCGGCCAGCGTTTCTCTAAAGTGGAACGGACATCCTGGAACGCGGCGGTAGTTTTGGAAGTCACCACGCCAATCCGGGTTGGAAATTTGGGGATCGGTTTCTTGTGAATGTCCTCGAACAATCCTTCCGCTTTCAATTTAGCTTTTAGTTCTTCAAAAGCCTGCTGAAGTTTTCCTATTCCTGCCTGTTGTACAAGGCTCACGATTAACTGGTAACGACCATGTGGAGCGTACACTTGTAAATCACCACCCACCACGATTTGTTGACCATCGGTAAGCTGAATACCCAAACGTTGAACCGTATTTCTCCAGATCACGCTGGGTAATTGTGCTCCGGAATCTTTTAGTGTGAAATAAATATGGCCATTAGCGCTTTGCTTCACATTACTTGCTTCTCCTTCCACCAGGATATCAACGAAGTTTTGTTCGAGCAGTGATTTAATTTTCGTTGTGAGTTCAGTTACGGTGGGAATGTCGAATAAGAAAGGAATTTGATCGGCCATAAATGGATTGGATTTCGGCAATGATAGGGATAATTTGGCACCGTTTCAGATTCGAATTCCTATGAACAGGCAACAAGCGCAACAATACATAGAAACAAATATACCCATAACCAAAGCAATGGGAATGAGCATTAATGTGTTGAACCGAAATGAAGTTCGGGTTGGGTTACCACTGGCCCGGAATTTGAACCATCATGGCTCAGCATTTGGGGGAAGCATCGAAAGCCTGTTCTTTGTAACGGGATGGGCGTTCATCCAATTACTCACAGAAAACATGAAACCGGAACCCCTAATAGTTGGCCGAAGGGGGCGGGTTTCTTTTACCGGCGCAATACGAAAAGATTTTGAAGCCCGGCTTCATATTCCCGGTGAAGAAGTAATACGTGTTTTCCTTCAGGAGTTAAAAAATAAGGGCAAAGCCCGGATTACTGCACGATCTTTCATCGAAATGGATGGGAAAATTTGCGCAGAATTTGAGGGTGATTTTGTTGTACTGCATTCAAACGATTGATCTATAATCAAAAGCTTTCTGGTTTTTAAAACCTGTATCAGTTATAATAATTAAGCAAGGTTGGTCAATCTCGGTTCAATGAAGCAAAAAGTACTGCTGCTTTTTTTTGTATTCATACTCACAGGTTCCCTGAATGCTCAGGAGTTAAATGTGATTTATTCCCAAACTATAGAGGCTATTGGTGGCCAGGAACGATGGGATAAAATTAATACACTATACGCGGAAGGTAGCTGGAGATACCCGGATGGTGAATCCATGGAATTCATATATAAATCTATGTATCCGGATATGGCTCGCCTTGATTTTATAGTTGAAAAAGAGATGCACACCATTTCCAGGTATGGTAGCAGAGGCTGGCTAAATGACCCTAAACGCATTTTTCTGAACTATGATAAACTAAATGCAGCTGAACAAATGGTGGTAAATGAGGGGTTTTTGTACGTAAACAACCTCATCAATTACAGGGAGAAAGGGCTGGAATTGATGTTCGAGGGTTCGATCCGGATTTATGATAGAGAATTCTGGATGATTCGCGTGATGGGATTCAGGGATAAAGAGGAATTGTACTATATGGCAAATGACACCTATTTGCCAGTGATGAAGCAAACCTATTTTGAAAAAGATGGCCAATTCAGTGTGGTAAACTACCAGATCAAAGAATACAGTAATATCGATGGGCTATGGGTACCTAAAGAGATGTTCGTAACAAGTCAGCATTTGAATGTAATTGTGAATTTTGCAGGGTATTCATTTAATGAATATATGGAGCGGGGAGATTTTCGAAACCCCGAGGAACCTGACTTTACCAATAACACGCTGGGTTTAACCGAGATTGAAGTGCAAAGCTATTTGCATGAGGAGATTCCCATTTCGAAAAATATGGGCGTTCAAATTGAAAGCCTTACAAACAGGGAAGTGCGACTAAATGCTCCCATTTCAGCAAATTCCAATATGTTCAATTTTGCCAGCGGAACAAGCGTACAAAGTTTGCTTGAAAATTCAGGTTGGGCATATATTCGTCTGGTAACTGATCATTTGAATCCAAATCCTAAAATTGTTACTGAGAATTCAGAGACAACCTTCCGTCGCCCTATTTCCAGTGATTTTTCGGCTCAAATTGTTATTCCTTCCAAACAGGAAGTAGAAAAATTTTTAAAGGAATATAGAAGAAGTGGAAGAGCGAGTATTGCTCTGGAAGCCATTGTACAGGAAGGCAAGAATATTTATGCTATTTTTAAAGGCAATTACACAATTATTGATCAAAACAGTTAAACTTGGCGGAAATATGTTATTCTAAAAAAATAGAACATGCTCCTCAAAAACCTTCGCCCGGTAAGTGCAACTCATAAAGGCAATGAAACAGCCGATTTCCGAATTTCAAATGGAAAAATAACAGAGATAGGAACCGATTTAGCAGCAAAAAAAGGAGAGGAAACCCATGATTTTGGAGGTGCATATGTGAGTCCCGGTTGGATGGATATGCATGTACACCTTCGTGAACCGGGCTACGAGCACAAAGAAACGATTAAAACGGGTTGCGATGCAGCAGCATTTGGCGGTTTTACTGCTATTGCCTGTATGCCCAATACGAGTCCGGCCACCCACACCCGGGATGTGGTTGAATTTATCATTAACAAAGGGAACGAAACCCCGGTTGATGTGCATCCGATCGGGTGTGTGACTAAAGATCGGGCAGGGAAATCCATTGCCGAAATGGGCGATATGCAGGCAGGGGGTGCAGTTGCGTTTAGTGATGATGGTGATCCGGTGTACGACGCCCAGGTGATGCGCGTGGCATTGGAGTATTCGTCTATGCTAGAGGTACCCATTATTAACCATGAAGAAGATTTACAGCTTTCCCGGCCCGGACACATGAATGAAGGGGCAGTTTCAACGCGACTTGGCTTAGATGGTACTCCGGGAATTGCGGAAGAAGTAATGATTGCCCGCGATATTTTATTGGCAGAATATACCGGCGGGCATGTGCATGTGGCGCATATTAGTACCAGGCAAGGGGTGGAATTGGTTCGCCAGGGCAAAGCAAAAGGAATAAAAGTAACTACTGAAGTTTGCCCTCATCATTTCGATTTGACGGATGAAGAAATTGATCGCCAGAAATTTAGTACCAATTTCAAAATGCATCCGCCGCTTCGCACTCAGGAAGATGTGGATGCCATGATCGAAGGCCTGGTAGATGGAACCATTGATGTGATTTGTACGGATCACGCACCGCATGCCATTGAAGAAAAGGAAGTGGAATTCATCTATGCTCCCAATGGTATTATCGGATTGGAAACAGCCTGGGCCATTTCCAACATGAGGTTGTGCAAAACCAGGAAACTTACATTACAGCAATTAGTTGAGAAAATGAGTACAAATCCACGTTCCATTTTAAATCTTCCGGAACTTAGTTTAGAAGTTGGAGCAGAGGCTAATCTCACCTTTTTCAATACAGATGAAAAGTGGGTATTCGATGAAAAAAATGTGCGTTCAAAATCTAAAAACTCTCCATATCTGAACGAAGAGCTTCATGGGCGTGCAGTTGGGATTTTTAATCGTGGCCAACTGGTATTGAACACGTTAAGATAATGCTGCTTTTAAAGGTATCTGTACTTCAGGTGTTCTTCTTTTTTTGTGTACAAAGTGCCTTTGCGCAGCTAATTATTGAGCAGGAAAACCGGCAGTTTACCGAGGAGGAGATAAAAGAAATAGTGAGGAAACACCTGCTAGAGCTTTCTCAAAAGAAAGTACCGTCCAGGCATGAATACCTTAATAAAAGAATTGAAACTATTGATAGCTTGTTAGCCCAGGATTCTACTAACCTGGCTTTATGGAATAAGAGGGTAAACATTCATTTCATGATGAGAAACCGGGAACAGGCAAAAGATGATTTTAATCGGTTAATTGATTTGACGGAGAACCACCCGAGATACTTTTTTGCCAGAGCTGCTTTGCATGAATATTTCGAAGAGTTTGACATTGCTAACTCCCTGTATAATGAGTATGTGGTTTATCTTGAATCAAGGTTGAAAACTGCTACTACGGATGAGGAGGAAGCCGATTACCTGCTCAGTTTGTGGTATGTTTTTGAATATCTTGGAGAAGAAGAAAAAGCAAAAGGACTTATTCAGCAGCTTTATTCGGAGTATTACGATTGGATTGCCGTTGGCATTAATCCAAATTTTTTTAACCAACGGTTTGGCGATGCCGTTTTTGAACAGGAATAGAAGATGATTTTCGCATTCGAAACAGCCACCGATATCTGCTCAGTAGCTTTTCAGAACTCAATGGGTAAAGTTTTTGAAAAAAGAATCCAGGGGCGGAGTGTTCATTCGGAGCACCTGTTCTTGTTCACCGAAGCTTTAACAAAAGAGCATAATTTCTCTGTGAAAGAAGTTGAAACGGTGCTGGTAAGCAATGGCCCCGGTTCTTATACAGGATTACGAATTGCTGCCAGCGCGGTTAAAGGTATGTTTTTTGGCCTGGATGTGAACCTTTTCGCTGTAAATACCCTGGCTGGTTTTGCAGCAGGAGCAGGTATTGAGTCGGGAATTATTCATTCCATTATTGATGCAAGGCGTACCCATGTATATCATCAAAGCTTTGAAAAGAAACAAAAGCTACACGCTGAGAGCAATATTGAAATAAAAGAAATCCGGGAACTGGAAAATGAATTAAGAGATGGGGTGCATCTGGTAGGAACAGGAATAAACCGCCTTACCAGTGAAAGCCGAAGCAAAGTCAATACGTTAGGTGCTGAGGCTATTTCAGCTACACATTTAATTCATTTGTATGATACTCAACCAGATTCCACATTCTTCCAAAAAACTACTCCGGAAGCTCTTGATCCGGATTACATAACCAGTAATCAGGTGAATAATTCTCCTTCCTAATTATGAAGAAGAACGCTATTTTAGCCTAAATTTTTTAACGATTGTCTATGTCTTGGTTTAAACGTAAAGAAGAGAATATTCAAACCTCCACAAAAAAAGACATGCCGGAAGGCGTTTGGGTGAAAGTCCCAACCACGGGTGAAACTATCCACCGGCGCGAATTGGAAGATAACTTATTTGTGGACCCGCTCAGCGGACATCATTTTAGAATCGGGGCAAAAAAGTACTTCGAAATCATTTTTGATGACAACAAGTATCAACTTTTGGGAGAAGAAATCCTGCCCACCGACCCTCTGGAATTTACAGATCGAAAAAAATATACCGATCGGTTAGAAACCACTCAAAAGAAAACCGGGTTAACCGATGCGGCACTGATTGCCAGAGGAAAGATGAACGGGATAGAGATTGTGGTTGGATGCATGGACTTTAGCTTTATTGGCGGAAGCATGGGCTCGGTAGTAGGCGAGCGTTTGTCCATAGCCATAGATACCGCCCGGGAGCATAAAATTCCGCTTATCATCATCTCTCAAAGTGGAGGGGCACGAATGATGGAAAGTGTCTTAAGCCTGATGCAATTACCAAAGACTTCGGCCAAACTTGCGTTATTGGACGAAGCGGGGGTACCTTATATTTCTTATATGACTAATCCCACGACAGGGGGTGTAACAGCGAGCTATGCTATGCTGGGAGATTTCAATGTTGCCGAACCCGGAGCCTTGATCGGCTTCGCCGGCCCACGTGTAATTCGTCAAACCATTGGTCGCGACTTACCGGAAGGCTTTCAAACTTCGGAATATTTATTGGAACATGGATTTCTTGATTTCATAGTTCCGAGAACTGAAATGAAAGCAAAATTGACCCAGCTGCTTAAGCTGATTTTACACAAGAAATAATTCTTGCTGTAACGCTTCCAAAAAACGGGAGTCCTTACATACAATTCTTATAAAACTAAGTCACTATGCGTTTGATTTTACGATGCTGCGTTGTTCTGTGTGTATTCACTACTGCATTATTTGCACAGCAGAAACAGCCTATTGAATTTGAACATTTGTTTGACGGAACGTTTAGCCCCAAAGGAATCGAGAATATTCGCTGGATGAATGACGGTCGATTTTATAGTGCTACCGATGGTCAACGAATCATTCAGTATAACATATTGAATGGCGAAGAAACGATACTTTTTGACGGAGCTAACCACGATGACCTGGTGGTTCAGGGGTATGAATTTTCCGCAGATGAACGTTTGTTGCTTATAAAAACGGATGTAGAGCAGCTTTGGAGACGCAGCACCAAAGAGAATTACTATGTATACAACATCAATACCAGAACACTAACCAAACTTTCTTCCAGTGAGGAGAAACAACAATACGCGGAGCTGTCTCCGGATGGCACAAAAGCGGCCTACGTTCAGCATAACAATCTTTACTGGGTTGATTTAGCTTCCCGGCAGGAAACTCAGATCACGGATGACGGAGTATTTAATAGTATTATTAATGGAGCTGCTGATTGGGTATATGAAGAAGAATTTGGGTTTGCAAAAGCCTGGTTTTGGTCTCCTGGCGGAGATCGTATCGCTTTTTACCGGTTTGATGAAGCTCATGTTAAAGAATTCATTATGGAAGAGTGGGGAGGATTGTATCCCGAACAGGTGCGCTTTAAGTATCCAAAAGCAGGTGAAGAAAACGCGGTGGTAAGCATCCATGTTTTTGATTTGAATACAGGCGAAACAACCGCAATGGATATCGGGGAGGAAACGGATCAGTACATTCCCCGAATAAACTGGACACTGGATAACGATATTCTTGCAATTCGCAGAATGAATCGACTTCAAAACATGGAAGAATTGCTCCTGGCGGATGTAACCAATGGCTCCATTGAAGTGATTATGACTGAAACCAGCGAAACCTGGATTGATGTGCATGATGATTTGATTTTCCTTGGCAACGGGCAACAATTCATCACCACCAGTGAAAAGAGCGGATTCAATCATGCCTATTTGTATAGTTTAGAAGGGGAGGAGATACGTCAGATTACAACGGGCGAGTATGATGTAACTCAAATTCTGGGATATGATGAACGAAATTATAACCTGTTTTATATGAGTGCTGAGGTTTCGCCTCTTCAAAGGCAATTATACCGGGTTAGAGTAGATGGAAGACGAAAGCAGGCCATGACGGAAACGGAAGGCTGGCATTCCATTAATATGAGCAAAGATTTCCGGTACTACATCCAAACCTATTCTGACCATAACAAGCCACCAGTTATCACTTTGCATGAAGGTGACGGGGATCAGGTTCGCGTTTTAGAAGACAATGCGGAATTGACTCAAAATCTTGGGGATTTTAGTTGGGAGGAAAAAGATTTCTTCACGATGGATGTTAACGGAACAACCCTCAATGGGTATATGATTTTCCCCCCTGATTTTGCAGATAGCCTTGAATACCCGGTGTTGATGTACGTGTATGGCGGGCCGGGAAGCCAAACTGTAACGAGGGCCTTTGAATCCGGTCAACGCCGGATGTGGCATCAGTATATGGCCAATCAAGGGTATATTATCGTTTCCATTGATAACCGGGGAACCGGAGCCCGGGGCCGGGATTTCAAAAACCAAACCTATTTAAAGTTGGGAGTGTTGGAAACGGAAGATCAGGTAGCTGCGGCAAAGCAAATCGCACAATATTCGTTCGTTGATTCGGAAAGAATCGGGATTTGGGGATGGAGCTATGGCGGTTATATGAGTTCGCTGGCTTTAGCGGAAGGAAATGACATTTTTGATTCTGCAATTGCAATCGCCCCTGTAACGCATTGGAAATTTTACGACACTATTTACACAGAGCGATTCATGCGAACTCCACAGGAAAATGCTGAAGGCTACGATGCTGCTGCTCCAATATTACTCGCTGATCAGATTTTGGGGGATTATTTACTCGTTCATGGTACCGGTGATGACAACGTGCACTACCAAAATGCGGTGGCTATGGTGGATGAATTAATTAAGCATGATGTTCAATTCCAAACCATGTATTACCCAAATCTTGCGCATTCTATTTATGGAGGCAATGCCCGCCGCCACCTCTGGAGATTGATGAGTAATTTTATATTGGAAGAATTATAAATTAAGACCGGGATTCCTGCTTATGCAGGAATGACATTTCAAAAACAAGATATGCGCTTTGCCGACTACGCTAAAATTTATGTAACTGCCGGGCGGGGAGGAGATGGTTCTGCTCACTTCCGAAGGGAAAAATTTGTTCCTAAAGGTGGCCCGGATGGAGGAGACGGAGGAAAGGGAGGCAGTATCCTGTTAAAGGGGAATAAACAACTGAATACCATTCTTGATTTACGCTACAAAAAATATATCAAAGCAAAGAATGGTGAACATGGTGCAGGTTCCCGAAAAACGGGGGCGGGAGGAGAAAATGTAGTACTTGAAGTTCCGTTGGGAACGGTTGCCTATGATTCGGATTCCCGTGAACGTTTAGGGGAAATTACAGAGGATGAACAGCAACTGATTATTGCAGAAGGGGGTAAAGGAGGGCTCGGAAACTGGCACTTCAAAAGCGCAACCAATCAAACTCCCCAGTTTGCCCAGGAAGGTAAGCCCGGCGAAGAACGAGTTGTTGAATTAGAGCTGAAACTTATTGCAGATGTTGGGCTTGTTGGGTTCCCAAACGCGGGAAAAAGTACACTGCTTTCGGCACTTTCCGAAGCACGCCCAAAAATTGGAGATTATCCATTTACCACACTGGAGCCAAATCTTGGTGTGGTAAAATTTTCAGATTTCCGAAGCTTTGTGATGGCAGACATTCCCGGGATTATTGAGGAAGCACATCAGGGAAAAGGACTTGGAATCCAATTTCTTCGCCATATCGAACGCAATAATGTACTTCTGTTTATGGTTGGGGCTGATACCGACATTGAATATGAATATAACGCACTGTTGGGAGAGTTGAAGGCTTATCGCGCTGATCTTTTGGATAAACCACGTGTATTAGCTATCACTAAGATGGATTTAAAACAAGGGTTTAAGTTAGACGAAGAGTTGCATTTTAGAGATGAAATTCCCGTTATTCCCATTTCATCAGCTACCGGTTTTGGAGTGGATGAATTAAGGGAAACACTTTGGAAATTCATTCAGGATGCCAAAAACATCGATACTTAGAAATCTAATCGCATTTAGTTTAGTGCCCGGGTTAGGGCGCTACAAGGTTAAAAAGCTAATTCATGCGATCGATGATTTGGAACGTGTTTTTAAACTCAGTAAAACAGAACTTCGGGCGATAGAGGGAATTGGTGAAGCTTCTGCGCTAAAAATTCTTTCGTTCGATGATTGGAAAAAAGTGGACAACATCCTTCAACGGAGCGAAGAAATAAATGCTCAAATTGTTACTCTTGCTGATGCCGGGTACCCTGCATTGCTAAAACAAATCTACGATCCACCCATTTTACTTTGGGTTCGCGGTGAAACAGAAGTATTAAATGAGCCTGGGCTAGCTGTGATAGGAACGCGAAATATGACTGGGCATGGCAGAAAAATTGGAACCCAATTGACAACAGAATTAGCTGAACAAGGCTTGGTGATTAATAGTGGTTTGGCCTATGGAGTGGATGTTATTGCTCATAAAGCTGCTATGCAGGCAGGCGGGAAAACGATTGCCGTATTGGGTTCGGCAATAGATAAATTATACCCGAAAAGTCATGCAGAAATTGCAAATCAAATTGTTAAAACAGGTGGAGCAATTATTACTGAGTATGCTCCTGGTACAGAAGCAGAACCTGGATTTTTTCCTGAAAGAAATCGTATCGTAAGTGGCTTGAGTTATGGAACCCTGGTGATAGAATCATCAATCCAGGGTGGCAGTATGATTACGGCAGAACTCGCGCTAGATCAAAACCGGGAGGTTTTTGCTGTCCCTCATTCCCTGGAGAACCTGAATGGAACTGGCTGTAATTATCTTATTAAAACCGGCACTGCGAAGTTGGTTCAATCTGCACAAGATATTATGGATGAATTACCAATTGAGCGGG
>JAKSCW010000539.1 GCA_022360375.1 Balneolales bacterium | reverse complement strand
GTGCCGATGGTTTTGGAATTCAGGATGTGTATGTAATAGAGAATCAAAATGAATTCGACACGGAAGGAACGGTCTCGTTAGGCGCCCACCAGTGGTTAACCATAAACCGGTACAACGATCCCGGAAAGGATAACGTTAGTTCCTGTTTTCAGGATCTGAAATCAAAAGGATATACCATTGTTGCAACTACCCCTCATGAAAGGGATTCTACTATTCATGAGATAGATGCTTCTGAAAAAACAGCGCTTGTGTTTGGAACTGAACTGGAGGGTATTTCGGAACAGGTGAAGCGGGAGGCTGACGGGTTTGTCAAAATTCCTATGTTTGGATTTAGTGAGAGCTTCAATATTTCAGTGAGTGCCGCCGTAATGATGTACGAACTTACAAATAAACTACGATCATCGGGTACTCATTGGGGGCTCAATGAAGAGTATAAACTGCTTCTGAAGCACCAATGGATTAAACAAACAATTAAAGCAGGGGATAAGCTCGAAGAAAAATTTCTTAAAGAGCGGAACCTATCTGGGTAACCGGACTTCCATGTTTGCAACCGAATATACAAACGTGGCCATCGTGGCTACAGACTCATTAAAATCTTCTTTGTTTAGTTTATCGATCGTATCTGCATCTGAATGATGAAACCAGAAATATCTTTCGCCATCTACCCGAAGCCCCATTCCAGGCATTCCTGCTCTCATTAAAGGACCAATATCTGCACCGCCACCTCCACGGATTACTTCTCCGGCTTCGATAGGGTCCAGCAGCTTACCAATTTCCTGCAGGATTGCAAAGGCTTCGTCGCTGCCGGTAAATCCAACACCAAGTGGATCGAATACCCCACTATCCGATTCCAGCCCCAAAACATGATTGCTTAATGACTTCTCTTCTTCTTCAACCCATCTTTTATATTCTTCTGCACCCCGTAACCCGTTTTCCTCGTTGGTCCACAGTACAACACGAATGGTTCTTTTTGGTGTAAGGTTTAACCTGGCAATTATTCGCAAAGCCTCCCAGGCTGCAACACATCCCCCGGCATCATCCATTGCTCCCTGCCCCACATCCCAGGAGTCGATATGCCCGCCCATTACGATAATTTCATCGGGATATTCTGAGCCTTGAATTTCGGCAATAACATTTCTCGATTCTGCATCAGGAAGGGTTTGAGCTTCCATATACAAAGTGACTTCCAGGGTTTCACCCCGGTCGGCAAATCGCTGCATCAAAAGTGCATCTTCAACGGTAATCGCTGCGTGTGGAATTTCAGGGACATCCTCTTCGTAGCGCATGGTGCCTGTATGCGGTGTTTGCATGGAATAGGAGGTTACAGAGGCAACTAAACTGGCTACAGCTCCGTGTTTAGCTGCAGCTGAGGCTCCGTTCAACCGATATTGTACCGTTTCCCCATAGGTTGTAAATTCGACATTAAACAAAACGATTTTACCGTCTGCTTCTTCGGCCCTTTGTTCCAGCTCTTCAAACGATTGTACAACCAAAACCTCCGCTGTAATTCCTTCAGCCGGAGTACCAACACTACCTCCCAGACCCAGCATAGGCAGATTTCGTTGAATGGGTTCATTTAACGTAACAGATTCATTTCCCCGAACCCAATGGGGCACCTGAACTGGTTGTGTCCATACCCGGTCAAATCCATCAGTGCGCATTTTCTCAACCACCCAGTCGATAGAGTTTTCCAGGGTTTCGGAACCACTTAATCGCGGCCCAAAATAATCAACCAAATCTACAAGCCGTTCCCAGCCAATATCGCTTTCCAATGAAGCGTCTATAAGCTTGTTAACATCATCGCGTAAGGGGGTTACTAACTCTGATTGAGCAAAAGAGCTATATGAAAGAGCTAGTGCAGAGAAAAAGGTAAGGAATAGTGATTTCATTGAATCCTGGCTTAATTAAAGCCTAAGAAAAAGAAATGCTACGATAATTTCCGTAAAAAATGAGAGCCTCTGCTAGAAGGATTTTGTATTAGTTTCAGCGATTTCTTTAAAAAGGAGATATTCCTCAGGGGAAGTATCAGCGAACAAGTAGAATTTAGGATCCACATATCTTCCGTTAAACCGGATTTCATAATGAAGGTGTGGACCTTCGGAAAGTCCCGAATCGCCAGCTTTTCCTATTTGTTGCCCTCTTTTAACCTCTGTACCTGCCCGTATTCCGTCTTCATAAGCAGAAAGGTGCGCATATAAGGTTTCATACCCGTACCCGTGATCGATAAGAACTATTCTGCCCAATGTACCTTGCCTGCTGGCAGTTTTAATAACTCCGTCAGCCGTGGCATAAACCGGGGCTCCGATATCAGCTCTGAAATCTAACCCATTGTGCGGCCTGTTATACCCAAGTATCGGATGATATCTCATCCCGAATCCACTAAGCATAATACCGCTTGTGGGCTTAATTGCCGGAATATGCCGCATCGCCTCCGAATTATTGTTGTATTGATTCTTCAGCTCTTCAAAGCTCAGGCTTTGAATACCTATTTGCCTTTCAAGGTTGTCCAGGTTTTCTGCGGTCCATCGGAGCAAAGCAGAAGTGGATTCATTGTAGATATCAAAATGTTCGTAAGGGTCGGTACCACCAGCTCCTGCTTCACGTTCGTCGTAGGGGATAGGCTCCATTCCAAGTATAGAACGATACATTTCGTTATCGAGCTCGGCAATTTGCCGGAGTTTGGAATCTAAATCTATAATTGAGCTGCGTGTAGATTCCAACTGTTCGTAAAGGGCTCTGTTTTCAGCCTCAAGAGCAAGTTCCGCAGGAGTGCCGATTTTCGTAGAAAGAATAATAATGCCTAAACCTGCAAGTACAACTCCATTTAGAATCCAGATAGCTAAGTTGTAGACAATTTGCTCACGGCGCTTATACTCGATAGGTATAAATTCGCAGGTTTCCTCGTCGTAGTAGTAGTGATTTTTTAATGACATTGGCAGTTTTTCCAATCCAATTAATTTAGCAAGAGTTTGTCCCTCATGAAAGAGTAGCCGGAAACTCTAATGTTACTCCATATCTCCTTCGAAATATTCGATCGCACGTTTCATTGTTGTATCATTTCCATTTTTATTTTTTGCTTTTTCAGCAATGCTGGTTTGAATACGATCCTGGAAAGCTTCGGCTGCGTCATACCCGTAGTGCTTTAATAAGTGGTTCATGGCAATTACCTCAGCAATTACCGTAATATTTTTACCAGGGGTAATTGGAAGCTGTATGTATGGAATTTCAATATCCAGCATGTTTACGGTATCATGGTCCAGGCCTGTTCTGTTAATATTCGGGTTTTCATCCCAAAGCATAAGCTCCATCACAACTTCCAGTCTTTTTTGGTACCGGATGGCCCGGATTCCAAACATCGACATGACATCAACAATGCCCAGCCCCCTGATCTCCATAAAGTGTTTGCTCATTTCGGTAGCAGAACCCATTAAAACACTTCTTTTTTTGGTGAGCATGACCACATCATCGGCCACTAAACGATGCCCTCGTTCTACTAAATCAAGTGCTACTTCACTTTTTCCTATTCCGGAGCGGCCAACAATCAAAATCCCAATGCCATATACATCCACCATTGCTCCATGCACAATGGTTTGCAGCGCAAACTGATCGTCAAGGAAGTCCCTGAGAAGGAACATAAAGCGGGTAGTTTCAAAAGGAGTGTTGAATATG
>JAKSCW010000120.1 GCA_022360375.1 Balneolales bacterium | reverse complement strand
GACCTCAAATGATGTCAAAAACTGGTTGACTTTTCGCTGCTACTGTACTTCACCCAACTGAGAACCGCTATATCATAAATGATGAACAGGTTTCAAAACCTGAGTACAAGTTAGTATTGTCTTTAGATGGGGGAGAAAGCTGGAGTGAAATAATATCAGATACTTCGAGAATTCAACTTTCCGGCCCTTCACTTTCACCCTTTTCTGGTTTCTATGTAGGTATTGATACCCAACTCTATTACTGGAATGAACTCTCAGGTGAACTGGATTTAGCTCTTACACTAGAGAAACCGATCACAGGTTTGTATTCCTCTTCAAATTCAGACATAGAATTTATTTTAACTACAGATGAACTTTTGGCATTAGATCCAAATACGGGTGAAACAACTATTCTGAAAGTATTATCCGTTTCCAACGAAACAAATCCGGAATTACCAAACAGACTTCAACTCCATCAAAACTATCCTAACCCGTTCAACCCAAGTACCATTATTCCATTCGAGCTCAACCAACCATCTCAGGTTCAGCTTGTGGTTTTCGATGCACTGGGAAGGCAAGTAGCTGTATTGCTTGATGAACATCGCTCAGCGGGACTCCATCGGGTCTCTTTTAATGCTTCGGGACTATCTTCCGGGGTATATTTTTATGAACTTTCCTCTTTAACCAATGGTTTAAAAGCCAGAAGAAATATGCTTTTTATCAAATAATACTATGAAAACTTTATCTCTGTTAATTATCACTTTATTCATTGTAACGGGTTGCACCCCTAAACAGGAGGCTCCTGCTCCCCAGCCTGAAACTGAAGAAATGTCGTTATTCGAGGATATAACTCCAACCGAATTGGATGAAATTGCTGCCGGCGATCCGGATGTCATTATCCTGGACGTACGTACCGATGAAGAGGTTGCCGAAGGCATGATTGAAGGAGCTATACAAATCGATTACCGAAGCCCTGACTTCCGGGACAAGATTGCTGAGCTCGATTCTTCAAAAACGTATATCGTTTACTGCCGTTCAGGAGGCAGAAGCTCTGCAACTTGTGAAATACTTACCCAGGAACTTGGTTTCGAAAATGTGAAAAACCTGGAAGGTGGTTATTCTGCTTATTCTGAATCCGAATAAGTTCCCCTTCATTCACAAAAAATTTTATTGGTTACACAGAGTTAATATTAACTCGTGTAACCGCTTTTCTAAATCATATAGCAGGATTATTTTCTCAAGCACAGGAAAATACCGGTTTGAATTTTCACAATAAATTCAACTTTATTTTCTTGCTTTTGCTATTTCACATAATCTTCACTTTTGGATTCGAATTTTAGGGCGATTTCAGGATGTACTTAAATTTTGAATGTAGAACTTCCTGAAATCGTAAAAGCTTAAACCGCAACGATTCTCGACAATAGAGGTCATAAACCCTTATTCAAATGCTTATCTTGAAAGGACCTTACAAACCAATAGAAACAGGAGCTATGAAAGCGGATTACGATGTACATCCAAGAAGTAACATTGGATTGGAGTACTTGGGATTGGAAAAAAACGAAGAGGTTTATTGGAACCTGAACCCTTCTGAATTATACGAACATGCCATTCTCCATGGGGAAGCAATTTTAACCAAAGACCATGCCTTATTAGTACATACAGGAAAATTTACTGGTCGCTCTCCTAAAGACAAATTTGTAGTTGAGCAACCTGACATACAGGATGAAATAGATTGGGGGCCCATTAATCAACCTACTTCGGAAGCAGTGTTTGATAATCTATTCAGCAAAGTTCAGGAATACCTGGCTGACAAACGCTTATTTGTTAAAGATGTGTTCTGTGGTGCTGATGAAGACAATCGCCTTAATGTTCGTGTGGTTAGTGAAGTTGCGTATCATGCGTTATTCACTCACAATATGTTCATAAACCCTTCAGATGAAGAATTGGCTGCACATATTCCTGAATTCACAGTGCTGGCTGCACCATTCTTTGAGGCAAACCCAAAGGTGGATGGAACCCGAAGCAGTACGTTTATCTTAGTAAACATGGCGAAAAAAATCATCCTCGTGGGGGGTACCATGTATTCCGGTGAAGTGAAGAAAGGTATTTTCTCCATTATGAACTACTTGCTACCTAAGAAAGGTGTTATGGCTATGCACTGTTCTGCCAACCATGATAAATATGGTAAGAGCGCCATCTTTTTTGGGCTTTCAGGTACTGGTAAAACCACACTTTCAGCCGATCCTGATAAAACCCTGATTGGTGATGACGAACACGGTTGGAGCGATGAAGGTATCTTCAACTTTGAAGGTGGATGCTATGCAAAAACCATCAACCTTACTGAAGAAAATGAGCCAATGATTTATGCTACAACCAAAATGCCTGGAACCATTTTGGAAAATGTGGTACTGGATGATAATCGCGAGCCTAACTTCGAAGATGTGAGCCTGACCCAAAACACCCGTTGCTCATATCCAATCGATTTCATTCCAAACGCCAGTGAAACCGGTAAAGGGAACCACCCGGAAAACATCATTTTCCTTACTTGTGATGCATTTGGTGTATTGCCTCCGATTTCTCGTTTAACTCCCGAGCAAGCCATGTATCACTTCATTAGTGGATACACCGCAAAAGTTGCTGGAACCGAGCGGGGTGTTACCGAACCGGAAGCTACATTCTCTGCCTGTTTTGGTTCTCCATTCATGCCATTACACCCAAGTGTATATGCCGAACTTCTTGCTGAAAAAATCCGCAAGCATAACGCTAAAGTTTGGTTGGTAAACACGGGTTGGACAGGTGGCGCTTACGGTGTTGGTTCCCGAATGAAGCTTTCTTACACTCGTAAAATGCTTACTGAGGCCATTGATGGTAAACTTGAAAAAGTGGAATACGTGAAAGATCCTATCTTCGGATTCCAGATTCCTATTAAAGTATCAGGTGTTTCTTCCAAGTTGCTGATTCCTCGGTATACCTGGGATGATGCCCATGAATATGATCGAAAAGCACAACAACTTGCACAAATGTTTATCGACAATTTTGAGCAGTTCAAAGATAAGTGTAGTGATGACATTAATAATGCCGCACCACGAGTGTTGTGGAGTACTAACTAGTTCGATTAGTTAGTGATGAGTGAAAGCCCGGTTCTTAAGCCGGGCTTTTTTTTTATTGTTTTGCCATTTCCTGCTTTTTTTCCAGTTTATCCCGG
>JAKSCW010000148.1 GCA_022360375.1 Balneolales bacterium | reverse complement strand
TGATTACTTCTGAAATGATTCCAAAGCCGGGAACAATCATAATGTATACCGCGGGGTGGGAGTAGAACCAGAAAAAGTGTTGGAAAAGTACCGGATCACCACCCATGGCAGGATCAAAAATCCCGATGTCCATAATGTTCTCGAAAGCGAGGAGAAGGATTGTAATTGCAAGAACGGGAGTTGCAAGAACCTGGATAATGGACGTGGCATACAATGCCCAAATATTCAATGGAAGCCGGTCCCAGGTAATACCTGGCGCCCTTAATTTGTGAATGGTAGTAATGAAATTGGTACCAGTAAGAATGGATGAGAATCCAAGAATAAATACGCCTAATGTTACCCAGATCACTCCGGCTGCATTGGTATCAGAACTGTATGGAGTGTAAAACGTCCAGCCTGTGTCAAATCCACCGGCTACAAGTGCAATAAAAGTAAATATGGCTCCAACAACGTAGATGTAGAAACTTGCCAGATTTAGTTTTGGAAAAGCTACGTCTTTTGCTCCTAGTTGCATAGGAAGTACAAAGTTTCCAAGTGCGGCAGGAATACTCGGAATCAGCACAAAGAATACCATCAATGCACCGTGTACAGTAAAGAGTTGATTGTAAGTATCGGCCTCGATAAATGTTTTAGCTGGTGTCCAGAGTTCTGTACGCAGGGCAACGGCCAGGAATCCGGCTATCGCAAAAAAGATAGCTACGGACACTAAGTACATCAGCCCGATTTTTTTATGGTCTACGGTAGTCATCCATGCCCAAATTCCTTTCTCATCAGTGAAATAGTCATTTGTTGGCTTTTCGGATGGCGTAAACCGCTTTACCTGTAAAGTAGTAGTTGGTTTTTTTGTTTGTGCGATCGCCATATCACTCAATAGTTTTTAAATATTCGATAATGCTGGTGATTTCATCATCACTTAATCTGCCCTCGTATGGAGTCATTACATTGTCATATCCATCAACAACTTTTTCGCCTGGATATAAAATAGATTCACGAATGTAGTTTTCATCAACTACAATGGTACTTCCGTCGCTCATTACTGCTTCACGTCCCCAAATTCCCTTGAAAGAAGGACCAATCATTTGAGTACCATCCATGGAGTGACAGGTTTGGCAGCCTTGTAGCTGAACCAACTGTTCCCCGATTTCTACAGGAGAACCCTGAAGTCCACCGCCGTTAAGTTCTAACCATTCTTCGAATTCATCAGGCTCATGAACAATAACCTTTGCGAGCATATCTGAATGACTTGTTCCACAATATTCGGTACAGAAGATAATAGACTCACCGGTTTCTTCCGCCTGAAACCATACGTATGTATAACGCCCGGGGACAACATCATGCTTTACCCTGTAATCAGGAATAAAGAAAGAGTGCAAAACATCGCGTGATTGCATAACAACTTTAATAGGCCTGCCAGCGGGCACATGGAGTTCATTTAGTGTTTGTGCACCATTTTCATAATTAAAATTCCAATTCCATTTATAACCAGTTGCATGGATTTCATAGGCATCATTTGGAACAGCACGAAGGTTCAACCAACCTGAATAACCCCACCCAAAAACGATCATTACCAAAATAAGGGGAACCACTGACCAGGTAATTTCGAGTGTATTATTGTGTGTAATTACCGGAGTTTTATCATCTTCAGATTTTCTTTTGTACTTGTAAGCAAAATAAATCATTGCGATTGTGATCCCAATCAGCATGATTAAACTCACTTCTGTAATGAAATTAAAAAGCCCGTCTGTACTATCCGCCGTAAGCGGAGATTTATTATCCGGGAGCATGAAATCGAATAGTCTACCCATTATTGGAAATCGATTTTAGATGTTATTTTTTTGCCTCTTTCTCGGCGCCATAAAATGCCCAAGAAGATACCAAGAATTATTAGTGTAGCCAAGCCGCCAAGCTTCATAATATTCATAGCAACTGGTACATAACTATTGGAATTTGGATCATACTGAAAGCAGTACATCAGCACTTTGGTAAGGGTGTTTCCAATCTTACCATCGGCCGATTCAAACAATGCACTACGCGTATCAAATTCATCGTATTGTATGCCATATAAATACCGGGTGATAAGCCCTTCAGGACTCAGCATAATAATGGCTGCAGAGTGAGCGAATTCACCTGTTCCCTGGATTTCATTTACCTGAAAACCTACTGCATCAATTACTTTTTTAATTTCCGATTTTTTTCCGGTCAAAAAATACCAACCTTCTTCTGCATTTGGCTTGTTTAGTTTGGAGATATATCGGCTTTTATATTCCCTGGCTAAAGTATAATCCTCTGATGGGTCTATACTGAATGAGATAATGATGTAATCGGTGCCTGGTGCCCATGCTAATTCATTTGCCACATCCAGTACGCCATCTATTACTAATCCACAAAGCATGGGGCAATCGTAATACAATGGGTTCAGTATTACTGGTTTGCCTTCCTCGAACAAATCTCCAAGAGTAACGCTATCACCAGAGCTGGTTGCAAAAATGGCGTTAAGCGGGATAGTATCGCCTAGATGCTCTTCAATGCCTACACCTTGTAAATCTTCAGGAGGCGCCTGATTTAGTTGAGCCTGGGTATGAAGTGGAACGGTGAGCACTGCAAAGCAAGAGAAAATGAACAATGCAGTACGGATCATAAATGAGATTATTCTTCAGCCATTTTGTTTATGGCTTCATCAATAGGTATTCGATAAACGCCTTCTTCAAGGTCTATAATTCCATAGGAATTAAGAATTGCTTCTCCTTCTTCGCGTAATTTTTCAATTTCGTAGTAGGCACTGGTAACATTAACGTTTGCTTCCGCATTGCTATATGCATACTGAGCAAAATAAATAAGTGCAACTACAGATATGATAACAAATACAACTCCTATCCCCGACCATTTGTAAACAGCAGCCAGGTTTATTCCCTCATCTTCAACTCCGTGGTTAACAACGGCTGCAAATTCTTCGGTAGCCGGAATCTCCACATCATAAACTTCACCACCAGTGGAAGATTGGGTGCTTAATTCTGAGCTTTTTTCAGTAGAAGTCATTTCTGATCAGGATAATTAATGGTGATATGATTTTTCCAAACATGCTTCCAGTTTTGGATCATTTTCGGGAATCATGCTGTGTTTCTTGAACTGACGGAAGAACAGCCCAAAGAAAACTCCTCCTAGTCCCACAAAGATAGAAATATCCATCCATGTGAATTCAATACCATGCTTGTCCAGCATAGGCATAGCAATCCAGTAAAGCTCGAGAAAATGCATGATTACAACAACGGAAGCCACAAAGATCAACACTTTTTTACGATGTTTTTGCTCCCGGTTTAAAAGAACAAGGAAAGGAAGTGCAAAACGGCACAGCAAGGTTCCATACAGGATATATTTCCAGCTACCCTCCATTCTGTGGTAATACCATAATGTTTCTTCAGGAAGGTTTGCATAATAGATAAGCATAAACTGGCTGAAAGCGATATAGGCATAGAAAATAGTAAAAGCGAATAGCCATGCTCCAAGGTCATAAATATGTGCCTGACCAATGGTATTTTTTAGCAAACCTTTTGAATGCAGATAATACACCATCAAAATCATGATGGCCCAGAAGCTCTGGAAACTGATGGCAAAGAAATACACTCCAAACATGGTGGAGAACCAGTGTGGGTCAAGAGACATTAACCAGTCAAAGCTTGCAAATGCGATAGTAAAAGCAAAGAGCATAATAGGAAAGGCACTCAGCTTTCGCATCAGGGTTGTAATTCCCCAGTCTCCGGTTTTCTCAAGTTCAATAGAGGCTTTGTATAATCTTCTTCCTACATATCCCCAGATTGCGAAATATACAACCTGGCGAATGATGAAGAATGGAACATTTAAATACGCTTCTTTTCCGGCAACAATTTTATCGTACTCAGGACTGGTTGGGTCGAAAGCCAAAGGATTGGTCCAATAATGATACAAAGTATCCATTCCCAGGAGGATGGGAATAAAAAAGATACTCCAAATCCAGAGATTGCCACCAAATGTTTCAGGAATCCGGCGGACAACCACCCCCCATTTAGAGCGCGTAATGTGATGGAACATCACCATAAATATGGAAGCAAGTGCTATTCCAGTGAAGAAGGTAAAGCTTACTAAATAGGAGAAGAAGAAATGATCGGCATCTGTAAAATAGCCAATTACACTAGTGATAAGTCCCGCACCTCCAACTCCAAAAAGAATCTGAGGAAGCCTGCTTTCCGCCGGGAATTGTAGAGAATCAGTAATAGTCGGTTTATGTCCCATTGTGTTCTTTTAAGAAAGTCTTAGTTATCGCTCAGTGTTTTGATGTATTCGACAATAGATTGTAATTCGTGGTCTGCAAGGTAATCGTAAGCAACCATTACACCATTTTCGTAACCAACTGTTTTCTTAACATTTGGCAATACAATTGATTCGATAATATACTCAGCATCTTTTGTAATAGTTATCCTTTCACCGGTATCAGTAACTACTTCGGCCTCACTGCCAAAAATATTATACCAGGTAGGGCCAATTCCACCAGGGGCTCCATCAATATTATGGCATGCACCACAAGCGTATTGGGTAATGATTTGTTCACCGAGTTCTGCGGTAGGAACTACTTCTGCATTTGCGGCTTCTTTGGCAGCTTCTAATTCAGCAATAGCTGCTTGCTCAGCTTCATATTCAGCACGAATTGCATCCATGTCCACATCGTATTCAGTAATTTCATCTTCCGAAACATTTTGGCTGGCCTGAAGTGCCCTGATGTAGGCAACGATTGCCCATCGATCGTCAACGGGTACCTGGTGAGCATATGAAGGCATGTTTCTTACTCCGTTATAAATTGCGGAGTAAATCTCGCCATCCGGTGCTTCGCGTAAACGTTCTTGATGGAACGTTGGAGCCGGAACATAACCATAGCCTCCTGTCATGATAATGCCTAAACCATCACCGGTTAAGCCGTGACAAGGGGCGCAAAAAATTTCGTAGCGTTCTTTTCCTCTGTAAAGCACGGAACGGGTAACATCAACAGGGTTTTCGGCAATCCATTCACCGTTTTCATCTACACCTTCATAATATTCAATGTCTGCTTTCCGGAGCCCCCTGGCAACAGTTCCTTCCACAGGAGGGCGCATAGACCGACCATCTTCAAAGAAGTTGTTCACTTCCTGCGCTTCCTTTCGCTCTTGCATATCCATATTGGGATTTGGATGGATTGGTTGACGTTCTGAAATTTGACCACGACAGCCACTAAACATCAAGCCAACTACAAGTACTACAGCAAACCGCTTAATTCCGCTGAAATTCATGAATGACGATATTCCTTGATTTCTGTTAATCATACACTTCCTCTATATGGGTAGCACCCGCTTCCTCAAACAATTTTCGAACTAAATCAGCCTGGAATTTGCTGTCTTTTGCTTCAATACAAACAAAGAAACCATCATCCGTTGCTTTTTTGAAGCGTTCGATATTAAATAGAGGATGATTTAGCCTAGGTAGTCCGTTTAGAAAGAACATCCCAAAAACAGCACCGAATGCAGAAAGAAGTACGGTTAATTCAAAAATAATCGGAACCCAGGCCGGGGCATTAAAAAATGGCTTCCCGCTAATATTGATCGGGTAGTCAATCACAGACATGAAGTACATCATGGCGATTGCCCCGGAAAAGCCAAGTAAGCCATGGCCAAGTACAATCCAACCTAGTTTTGATTTAGGCAACTTCATGGCTTTATCAATTCCGTGGATTGGGAAAGGGGCATAGGTGTCAAACTTATCATATCCCGCTTCTACTACTTTCTCTGAAGCATCAATGAGTGCTTTGGGATTCTTGAATTCTGCCAGAATTCCGTAAAGTTCTTGAGAATCGTTAGTCATTGTTTCTTTAGTACTCATCTCGATTAAACCTCAGTACGTTTTGGTTCCGGTACTTCAATTTCATGAGGATGAAATTCCTGAGTTTCCTCATCATAATTATGAGGATCAGCCTGGGGCAGTACTGCCTTAATTTCTGCAATAGCAATCATCGGTAAGAATCGAAGGAATGCAAGGAAGAAGGTGAAGAAAATTCCAAATGTTCCCACGTAGGTAAGTACATCCCAAATGGTTGGGGAGTAATAATCCCATGATGATGGCAAATAATCGGTTGCGAGTGAAGTAACGGTTATTACAAATCGCTCGAACCACATACCAATATTTACCACAATGGAGATAAAGAAGGTAAACTTCACATTTCGTCTAAGTTTCTTCGACCAGAACACCTGAGGGGAAAGCACATTACAAACCATCATAATCCAGTATGCCCAGGCATAGGGGCCGGTAGCTCTTAACAGGAAGATGGCTTGTTCATATTCAACACCACTATACCATGCAATAAAGAATTCCATGATATATGCGAAACCTACCATTGAACCGGTAACCATAATAATGATATTCATCTTCTCCATATGGTCGTCGGTCATGAGGTCTTTCATTCCATATACTTCCCGGGCTACAAGCATCAAGGTTAACACCATAGCAAAGCCGGAGAAAATTGCACCAGCAACGAAATAGGGGGGGAAAATGGTAGTGTGCCAGCCAGGAATCATAGAAACGGCGAAGTCAAACGATACAATTGTGTGTACAGAAAGTACCAGTGGGGTAGCCAAACCGGCCAAAATCATATACGCTTTTTCATAATTCCACCAGGCGCGGTTACTTCCTGTCCAACCCAGCGAGGCAATACCATAAGCGATTTTTCGAACCTTATCTGTAGCCTTATCACGAAGAGTAGCAAAATCGGGAACAAGGCCAACATACCAGAAGAGTAACGAAACGGTGAAGTATGTGGAAACTGCGAATACATCCCAAATCAGGGTAGAGTTAAAGTTTGGCCACATTGCCATTTGATTTGGAAGTGGGAATACCCAATAAATAACCCAAATCCGACCAACGTGTATTCCAGGGAACATCAATGCACAGATTACGGCAAAGATGGTCATTGCTTCCGCAAAACGGTTAATAGCAGTACGCCAATCTTGTCGGAAAAGGAAAAGAATTGCAGAAATTAGTGTACCGGCGTGGCCAATACCAACCCACCATACAAAGTTGATAATGGCCCATCCCCATCCAACGGGATTCATAAGTCCCCAAATTCCTGTTCCTTCCCAAATCAGATAAGCTACAGCAATCAGAAATACCCCGAGAAAGGCATTGGCACCTAGCATTAGAATGTACCACATTCTTGGAGCCGGGCGCAGGTTCACGTCTGCTACCAGCTTGGTAATGCTGGCGAAGTCATGATTGCCTTTCACCAATGTGGGTTCTGGTATATATTCGTATTTACTCATTAGTGGGCGTATTCTTCGTTAGTTTCTTTTACTAATGCAGGATTTGGGTTCGTCAATTTAGCGATGTAGGAAGTTCTTGGACGAACATTCAATTCTTCCAGCATAAGATAATTGCGCTCATTACGCTTCATTATAGCTACTTCGCTATTTTCATCCGTTAAATCACCAAAGTAGATGGCACCTGCAGGACAAGCTTGCTGACAAGCAGTAACAACGGTTCCGTCAGCCGGTTTTGGAGAACCAGTTTCGATTTTAGTATTAATTTTTGCACGGTTAACACGCTGAACACAGTATGTACATTTCTCCATAACACCACGGAAACGAATAGTAACTTCCGGGTTCATTGCCATTTGAATGATATCAGGATCATCTGCGGTGGTTAAATATTCCTTCGGGTAGTTAAAGAAATTGAATCTGCGAACTTTGAACGGGCAGTTATTTGCACAGTAACGGGTACCGATACAGCGGTTGTAAGTCATTTGGTTCATTCCATCATCACTGTGGGTAGTTGCTGCTACCGGGCAAACCTGTTCGCAGGGTGCCAATTCACAGTGCATACACGGAACCGGTTGATGTACTGCCTGAGGGTCGTGTTCATCACCCATATAGTATCGGTCATTTCTGATCCAATGCATCTCCCGCCCGCGACTAACTTCGCGCTTTCCAATAACCGGAATGTTGTTTTCTGATTGGCAGGCAATGATACAAACTCCACAACCAAAACAAGAGTTCAGATCGATGGCCATTCCCCATTGTGGTTCATAATCTGGATAGGTTTGCTCATCAAAAAGAGAAATGGGTACATCTTCATCCTTTTTAGCTGCTTCCTTCATCCCGGGAACAGGATACTTATGTACATATTTAAATGAAGCGTAATCCGGAGTATCCTGATACTTTGAAAGTGTAGCCTGACGGTACATGTCGCGGCCTTCTAAACTATGATGGTCCTGAACACAGGCAATGGTGTAGGTACCACTTGCAGGATCAATTGTAGCAGAACTAAATAGCATTGCTTCAGTGGACCTGACAGGATAAATATTTACTCCTCCTACGGTAACTGCAGTCTGGAATAATTCAGAATTGTCTTGCTGAACATCAGCTACGCGTCCTATTCCTTCGCGACCATACCCGGCATTAACTGTAATAGAATCATCAGCCTGTCCTGGTTGTATCCATGCGGCAAGCTGAACAGAGGTACCACCTACTGCGATAGTAACCATGTCTTCATTTTCAACACCAAGAGATTCGGCCGTTGCCGGACTCATCAAGGCTACATTATCCCATGTTATTTTGGTGATTGGATCGGGAAGTTCTTGTAACCAGCCATTATTTGCGAAACGTCCGTCATAAATGGAAGCATCTGGTTTAAAAACCACCTCCATTCCAT
>JAKSCW010000483.1 GCA_022360375.1 Balneolales bacterium | reverse complement strand
CTCCAAGTAACATTTTTTCTGATTTCGGAGTAGGCTCATTTTTAATAGTAAAGAACTGTCTCCCGAAATCACATACCAAATTAGGAACTTTGTTCTGCATAGTATCGGTGTGAAGTAAATGAACGGCATCCTGGAAATTGTTGATGTCTTTCATTACATAGCTTTCATCCATTGCTTTTCGGTAATCTTTTAAGGTAGCTGAGCTGTAATCACCTTTTTCTTTTGCCTTTACGATGGTTTTGGCAGCAAGGATTCCGGACCGCATGGCATAATCCATTCCCTGGATGGCTTTTCCTGCGTTCATCAATAAATTTGCTGCTTCTCCTGCGATCAGTATTCCATCTTTGTAAAGTTCTTTAGGCATCGCCCGGGAATCGCCCGAAGAAACAACATGTGCGGAATATTCTACAATTTCCCCACCTTTAATAACGTCAGCAATCGTCGGATGGGTTTTAAAATGATTCAGTAAATCATGAGGGCTCTGCTTTTTATCGCGCATGTCTTTAATGCCAACTACCAAACCAAGAGAAATAGTGTCGCGATTGGTATAGAGGAATCCACCTCCTTCCACGCCATTGGTTGCCCAGCCAACAAATTCGTTACTCATTCCACTCAATCCATTTAACTGGAACCTGTCTTCAAGTACATTTTGGTCGAACCGGATAATTTCTTTGATGCCTGTGAGCATGTGATCGGCTGGAACGTAGCTATCTTGTAAGCCTACTTGTCTGGTAAGTAAGTTGTTTACCCCTTCGGCGATAATTACGGAGTCGGAGTAGAACTCATCTTCCCCGGTTTTTATACCAACAGCCTTTCCATTTTCCATCATCACTTCATCCACCTTTATATTTGTGGCAATGAAGGAATCCATAGCGTAATCACTCGCATCGATGGCTTCCTGAACTTTACCGGATAGCCAGTTGTCGAACTTAGAGCGCAGCACCACCACCCCGGAATAAGGCTGTTCATTGAAATGGGAGGATTTGAAATCAAGGCTGAAGGTGGACTGTTCATCCATAAAGGTTAACCGGCGATGATTGATAAATCGCTCCCAGCCACCATCGTCCTCTTCCCAATAATTAGGAACCAACTCGTTCAAGTCGCTGCCCCAAAGTACCCCACCGGATACATTTTTTGACCCGGCAAATTCACCCCTTTCAATAAGAAGAAATTTCATGTTATTTCGTGCAAGGGTCATTGCAGCCGCGAGGCCTGCAACACCACCACCAATAACTATACAATCAAATTTATCATCCATGTAAATAGCTTTGATTGTTGAGCAGGTCGATTTTGCTCAACGCTAGTTTTTAATTTTTTTTAGCTCTTCGATGAATGGAGGAAGTATTTTATACAGGTCACCAACAATCCCATAATCCGCGACTTCAAAGATGGGTGCATCCGCATCCTTATTAATTGCTACTATCACTTTGCTATTAGTCATTCCCGCCACATGCTGAATGGCTCCCGAAATTCCAACTGCAATGTAAAGTTGGGGGGATACCACTTTTCCGGTTTGTCCAATTTGCAGGCTTGGGTCATACACTCCGGATTCTGTTAAAGCCCGTGATGCTCCGATTCCGGCATTAAGAACTCCTGCTAATTCGGCAATCAGGTTTTTTGCTTCCTCATCTTTCACCCCACGACCCGCAGCTACGATGGCTTCAGCCTCATTCAAGTCTATGGTATCGCCAGTTGCGGTAATGATTTCCCGCAGGGTAGACCGGAGATCATTTTCAGCAATATCAAAATCCAAAGAGAGTACTTCAGCTGAAGTTGGATTCTCAACTAAGTCATATGAACCGGAACGTACAGAAATGAATACCGGGCTTCCTTTCACTTCCACATTCCCGATGATTTTAGCTGCCATCATTGGGCGTTTTGCAGAAACTCCATCTTCAGTTATTTCGAAAGAGGCCACATCAGCAACTACAGCAGCATTTTGATTTGCAGCTAAAGCACCTAACACATCCTTAGTGCTTTCGGTAGAACTTATGGCAAAAACACTGGGATTAATAGCACCCAAGGCTTTTGATAAAGCAGAAATTAAAGCCACATTGTGATGCTCTGAAAATACAGAATGCTTAATGGTATAGATTTTTGAAGCCCCATAGTTTTGAACTACATCAGTAAACCTTTCGGGATTTTCATCAATAATTACCGCCTCGCAGGCATATCCACCTGCATCCGCAAGATGTTTACAATGTGAAAGAACTTCTAAAGAGGAACGTTTTACTTTGCCATCAGCGATGGCCACATAGGTTAAAAGAGTACTCATTAAATTTAAAAAAAAGTTATAGGACGTTTGCTTCAGTATCCAGGAGTTGAGCTACCTTTGCAGCTATTTCTTCTGGTTCGCCTTCAAATTTTTTACCAGCCGCGCGTGCAGGCACATATTCATAGGAAGTAACCATTGAAACGGCCAGAAGATCAGAATCATCAATGCCTAAATCTTCCAGATTTATAGTATCGATGGGCTTTCTTTTGGAAGCCATAATACCCTTTAGATTTGGAATACGTGGCTCATTCATATCATTTGAGCACGTTACCAGGCATGGGGTTGGAAGTTCGATCATTTCCTGACCAGTGTCTCCCTGGCGTTTTACGACTAGTTTATCGCCTTCTATATCTAGCCCAACAGCATTGGTAGTGTACGGTAAGTTTAGTTTGGTGGCCACCATTCCTCCGGTTAAACCGGAATCAGTATCCTGAGATTGTTTCCCAAAAGAAAGAATATTGTATTCCTGCCCGTCAAAAAACTTAGCGAGAATAGTGGCATAGCTTCCTGAGTCAAGGTTTTCAGTACCAGTGGTAACTATGTGATGACCTTTTGCTGCACCCATTGCCAGTGCTTTTCGGATAGTTTCAGATGCTTTAGCCGGGCCAACGCAAACCACTTCAACATCGCCCCCATATTTTTCGGTAAGAACCAAAGCTTCTTCTACTGCGGAAGCATCATAGGCATTAAGCACCATTCTGTCGCCATCCATGATTAGTTCACCATCTTTAATTTGAAATGGTGCATAAACATCGGGCACCATTTTAATACTTACTAAAAATTTCATTCGGTTTATTTATTCGCTTGATGAGGGGTTTTGGAACCGCTTTTTTGAAGCGGGAATATACAAAATGGCATAATAAAAACTTTCAGCAAATACTGCTTTTCTTTCATCTGCTTAGTGTAAGCAAGATAAATACAATTGAGCACTTCGGGCATAAATTTTGAGCAAAAATAATTAAGAAAAAAGATTTACTGGTCGAAAACATGCCCATGGTAAAACAAAATAAAATCATGAAGAAACGGGTATCTGCAGTTATCCTGCTCAGTACAGTTTTTTTCCCATTCCTCCTTATAGGAGGTTTCGTATTTGTTGGTGCCACAGTTCCCCTGGAAGGAAAAGTGATAGAAAATTCGAGTTTCCTTTCAGCCTCTGAAGAGGAGTTACAGGTAGTATTTTTTGGGTATGCAGGATGTTCATTTATATGTCCTACATCCTTGTTTACACTTGGTGAAGTATTAGATGAGATTCATGAAAAAAACAAATATGCAGGTGTGGGTGGAATTTTTGTAGATGTAAATGCTTCAGTACAAATCCAACGAGCTCATGAGTACGGTCAATATTTCTCCGAAAAGATTTCAGGATATAATGTAACGGAAGAAGAGTTAAAGGACTTAAAATCAGATTTCGGATTAAATGTAATTGGTTCAGGGCAACCCGGAGAAGAGATAGTACATACCGACCACTTCTTCATTGTTAAGAAAACAGATTCAGAATGGAAGGTATTAAAAGTAATCGCAAACCAGGTGAATAGAAAAGAACTAAATGAATCAATCAAAGAATTCCTGGTACAGAATAATTATTCACAAATCGCATCAAGATAAAACGTATCGATAACTATGAAAAAAAACAGAAACGTAATGGCAACCCTTTTTCCGGTGAACGTAAAAAATTTGTCGCTGGGAGTTAAGCAAAATATAGATCAATCTTACATAGATGCAGACAAGTTTATGCTTCGTTTGCTTTTAATCCACTGGATTGTAGCAAGCACAGTAACGGCATTTACTTATAGTACCTACGTATTGGGCTTTATTGGAGGGGGAATTGTATATGGGTTAGCGTATGCAGCCTACGCAACAAATCCTGGGTCTTTATGGAGCCGGATGACCATGGGGGCAGCATTTATGGCATTTTCTGCAATTTTTATTCAACAGCATATGGGGCGGATAGAAATGCATTTTCACATCTTTGCAGCCCTCGCGTTTTTCCTTCGTTATAAATGTATTGCTCCAACATTGGCGGCAGTTGTTACAATTGCATTACATCATGCCCTATTTAACGCGGCACAGATGTATGAATTGAGTATCGCAGGTACCCCTTTAATGGTGTTCAACTATGGTTGTAGTTGGGGAATTGTACTATTGCATGCAACCTTTGTAATAGTTGAAGCAGCAGTATTATGCACCATTATACTTACTCTTACCAATGAATATATCAGTAATACCGAGGTGTTCAATATTATGGATGATTTGAATGACTCGGCTTATTATACGAGCCAGGCTGCAGATTTTATTTCAAATTCCGGTCAGGAATTGGCCATGGACGCAAACCAAAATGCGGAAGCGGTGATTGAGTCGAATAATTCAATTCAGCATATGAATGAAAAAATCCTGGTACTGAACGAACAGACCAATTCAGTAAAAACTAAACTTGAAAGCGTTATTGGTAATACCGAATCCATGAATCGATCTATGGAAGAATTGAAAGAATCGAGTGCAAGTATTTCCTCTATTACTAAAATAATTGATAGTATTGCCTCTCAAACCAATTTGCTTGCTTTAAACGCAGCTGTAGAAGCGGCTCGGGCAGGTGAGGCTGGAGCAGGATTTGCAGTGGTGACGGATGAAGTTCGCGTTCTTGCTCAAAAAACTGCGGAAGCTGCTACTCAAATTAATGGCATGATTGAGGAGAATATTAAAAAAGCCCAGGAAGGAGCAGAAACTTCGGTAAGTATATCGAAAGAAATCGAAGAGCTTAATAAGTTTGTCGCAGACATACATGTTACGAGCTCGGAGCAGGTTAGCCAACTCGATGGACTGAAAACTATCATTTCCAGAATCTCTACAACCACTGATAACACTGCCAGTATGGCTGAACGAAATGCTTCCACTGCAGAGGAATTACAAAGCCAGATTCATGTACTCAGATCATCAATTGAGGATATCAACAGAAAAGTGGCTCAAAATAACAGGTCGAATAATGCTCTAAAACCGACCCAAAAGGGAAAGACTGTTCCTCCGAGGCCGGTTCAAACTCCATTGGCTACCGGCCAAAAAACTGTTCAATCTGCTACAACACCAACTAACACCCCTGAGGATTGGCTTGCCCTGGATGACGATGACAGCATCGAAGGATTGTTAGATACTTCAATGGAAGGGTGACTGTAAATCTGAAAATTCAAGTCATTATTGAACCCGGGTTTGAAGAGTTAAAATTCTTTGAAGCCGGGTCTTTAATTTTGCAGGGCTTCGTATTCGGTAAGATGTCCCGGATCCAATTCTGTTAGTATCTCGTATACATCAAGCTTCAAACGGGTATCAGCATCTTGAAAAATTGCGGCGATCTCTCTCGATTTTGTATCAAAAAACAGATCAAATAAGAAATTGCTCGTAGATCTGCGTTTTGCTTCAAGCATGGCTTCCAGGGTATTCA
This sequence comes from Balneolales bacterium, assembly GCA_022360375.1. GTDB lineage: Bacteria > Bacteroidota > Rhodothermia > Balneolales > Balneolaceae > HXMU1420-13. The sequence continues at coordinate 2,437 of JAKSCW010000483.1, read as the reverse complement.
CCACTTCGGTTCGCGAGCGGGCAGGGTTCGAAATAAAAGTATCTAAACCACTTCTGTGATAGTTATAATAAGCGGTTCTTAATTCGTCATAATTTCCGCTTAAGATATCTGATACAAGTACAAAGCGGTTTCGCCGGTTATTGCTACTTCTATCCCATCCTATTGTGCTCTCATTTTGAGCAAGATCAACTACATTTTGGGCTTTTAAAAAATACTCAGTTCCACCGAGGGGAGAAAAACTGTCAAAATCATATCCAAGGAAAAGATAACAGTAGAAATCAATAAAACTGGCCAGGTTTTCGAATTGGAGGTCATCATGGATCAAACTTTTTCCCTCCGGGTAATTGAATTGCCAGGAACCATCATTTAAGATTAAAGAAACTGTTTCTGTAGTGGTACCATATATTGGCCTGCGAATTTGGAAAACAGTTTCTGCCGAGAAATTGTTTTCCTGGTTACCGCTAATCAGGGTAATATTTATCTGGCAGTTAATTCTTTCGTGAGGTTCGTAAGTAAGTTCAGTCCATCTATGCTCATTTATATATGCGGCTATTTCCGCTTCCAGAGAAGGTTTTACGTAATCAAAAGAAGTGCCTTCTAGTTGCTCATCATTTACAACCACAGTACAATTAAACTCCTGAGCAACCACTACTGACGGTATAAACAGAAGTGTTAGTAGAAAACAAATATTGCGTAAGTTCACTTTATTTAGTTATTTAAGATGTAAATGTCTTGAGAAAGTGCTGGGTTTTAATGATACGAATACGATCCATTCTAATTTTGATTTCTTTCTTCCACGTGGTTTTTGTTAGCATAAATTTGCAAGCACAAACTATAACAGGGGCACGGGGAATTGCATTAGGTAGTGCGAGTACAGCAGTATACGATTATAACTGGTCAATATTTTCCAACGCTGCAATGTTGCGTAGTGAGGGAATTGAATTCGGGTTTTATGGAATTAGAAATTACGGATTTATCGAATTGACCGACGTTTCTGCTTTTGCCACAATTTCGTCAACTTATGGCATTATAGCCGTTGGGGTTCATCGTTATGGAGATGATCTGTTTTCTGAGTCCAGATATCGTATTGCTTACAAAAATGTTTGGGAAAGTATTCATGCAGCAATAGTCTTTAACTACAATCATATTTCGTTTGCCTCGCCTTATGGTTCAGGAGGAGCATTAGGTATTGACATAGGTATAGCAACACAGATTCAGGAGCAGTTTTGGCTAGGTGTAAAATCTTCAAATATCAATATCCCTAGCTATAATTTCGAAGCTTACAATGAAGACTTACCCCGGGACTTAAGTATAGGTTTTAGCTATTTACTTACAGAAAGGGCACTTTTCGCTTTTGATATTGTGAAAGATGTTCGTTTTCCTGTTTCCTATCGAACAGGTATTGAAACCGAAGTGGTTAGCAATTTAATGGCAAGGTTTGGTGTTACTACTGAGCCTGTTACGTACTCTTTCGGGTTGGGATATTCCAAAGATTTCTGGGGAGTGAACTTAGTCATACAGCAACACACCATTTTAGGGAGTAGCCCGGGTTTTGATATGGTTTTCAATTTTTGAGACCATGAAAAGACTAGGATTATTATTCACCCTCTTTCTGATTCCATTCGGGATTTGCGGTCAGGATTCAACGGCAGCTCTGGTTGAACGCCAATTGGAGGAAGCATTTGAAGAATTGGATACTGAGGATTCCGGGGAAACAGGAGAACAGCTAACCGAGTTTTTGGAAAATCTTGCTGCCAATCCTGTAAACATTAATGAAGCCGGAGTTGATGAATTACTTCAAATTCCGGGTATCAATTTAATAACAGCTCGTGCAATTCTTGATTATCGTTCTCAAAAACCATTTGAAGAGATCGAAGAACTTCGGGAAGTTTCAGGAATTGGGTTGGTATCATTTGCCCGGATGAGCCCCTATGTAACAATAGGTGGAACACAATCAAGGATTCGTAATTTATATACGCACCCTGCATACTGGTTCGATAGTAATAAAATAGAGGTCATTTCTCGATACCAACAAACTATTCAAGAACAGGAAGGGTATGCAAAACAGGATTCTTCGGGAGGATATTTAGGGAACCCGGTAAAATATTATCAAAGGTTTCGAATGCAAAGCAGTCATCTTTCAGTGAATTTTACACAAGAAAAAGACGCTGGAGAAACCCTAAATGGAATTAATGGTTTTGATTTTAATTCATGGCATTTTGGGGTTCAAAATAATGGAAAACTGAAGCGGTTTGTAGTGGGTGATTATAGCCTGAGTGTAGGTCAGGGGTTGGTACTTTGGACCGGAGGTGCTTTTGGCAAGGGTAGAGAAGTAATAAGCACAATTGATAAGAATGAGCGAGGGCTAAGACCATATTCATCTGCTCAGGAGACAGATTTTTTTAGAGGAATAGCAGCTACATATGGTGATAGAATT
>JAKSCW010000481.1 GCA_022360375.1 Balneolales bacterium | reverse complement strand
GGGAGATGGTGGAAATGGCATTCTTTTTATAGGAGATAAGGGAAAAATGATGTGTGGAATTTATGCGGAAAATCCCCAACTGCTTCCCACTTCATTAACTGAACGTGCAGAGGTTCCGGAAACAATTGCCAGGGTTCCGGAGGGGCATTATCACCAATGGGTAAATGCCTGTTTAGCTGGGTACGGAAACACCCAGCTGAGTTCTTCCTTCGATATTGCGGGCCCGCTTACAGAAATCGTATTAATGGGCAACCTTGCCATTCGTAGTTATGATATCCAGGAGAAATACGAAGAACAATACACCGAAGAAAACGGCACAACAGCTACACGAACCCGCACGCGCTACCCGGGAAGACACATCCAGCTTTTGTGGGATGGACCAAATATGAGAATTACCAACTTTGAACCCGCCAATCAATTTGTGAAACGCGAGTATAGAGAAGGCTGGAGCTTAGGGGGGTAACCCTGGCTAACTCTTTGGAACAATCCGCTTAATTCCACCACGATCGGTTCCAACGTAAATGTATCCATCCGGGCCCTGTTCCACACTCCGAACACGTCCAATTCCGGGTAATACGTCGGTTTTGGAAACCACTTCTTCACCTTCTAATTCCAATAGCTCTAACTTGGCGAATTTTAAAGAACCAATAATCAGGTGACCTTTCCATTCCGGGTACCTGTCACTGGTAACAAACGCCATTCCTGAAGGAGCAATAGAAGGCACCCAGTACACAACAGGATGCTCCATTCCTTCGCGCTCAGTCCCTTCCGCGAACTCTGTGCCGTTATAGTTAATTCCGTAGCTCAAAACCGGCCAGCCGTAATTCTTGCCGGGTTCGATTATATTCAGTTCATCTCCTCCCTGCGGACCATGCTCGTGTGCCCACATTTTTCCGGTTACCGGGTGCACTTCCATCCCTTGTGGATTTCTGTGGCCATATGAATACGTTGCGGTTTTAGCCCCTTCCACATTTACAAATGGGTTATCTGCGGGAATTCGGCCATCGTCGTGCAAGCGGTAGACTTTACCTCCGTCTTTGGTTATATCTTGTGGAAGATCATCTCTTTGCCCCCGATCTCCAATGGTGAAATACACATACCCATCCGGATCAAAATCGATGCGGCTTCCATAATGAAATCCACGTGGATTATTTGGTGTCGCTTTGTAAATAACTTCATAATCAGTAAGCGATGTACCCTCTAATCTTGCTCTTACCAGTGCGGTGTTAGAACCACTTCCTTCTCCCTGCGAAGCAGAATATGTGAAGTAAATCCAGCCGTTTTCATCAGCGTTTGGATGCACTTTCACATCCAGGAAACCACCCTGTCGGTTTGGATCAATATCATCCGGTAAGTTTGAAATGGTAGAAACTATTTCCCCATCACGCACTAAATACAATTCCCCGGAACGCTCTGTAATCAGCATATCTCCATTTGGAAGCCAATCCATTCCCCACGGTATATCAATACCTTCCACATACATTTCGGCTTCATAATTTTCCTGTGCAGTAACAACTCCTGCTCCAAGCATGAGTAAGAATCCACTTATGCCCAATATTCTTTTCATAATTCTTTTAATTAAATATGATGGTTCGATTGTCAGTAACTAATGTCTTGCGTTGTATATGTTTCCAAACCGCTCTTGATAGCACCAGCGTTTCCAGGTCTCGTCCTTTTCTCACTAAATCTTCTACCGAATCACGATGAGTAACATGCACAATATCTTGCTCGATAATAGGGCCTTCGTCCAAATCTTCGGTTACATAATGGCTTGTGGCTCCAACAATTTTCACTCCGCGTTCGAATGCTGAATGATACGGTTTTGCTCCGGGAAACGCAGGAAGAAAGGAATGGTGAATATTAATAATCCGATTTTGATACTCATGGATGAATTCACCCGTTAAAATTTGCATGTAACGGGCAAGAACCACTAACCCAATGTTGTGTTGATCAAGAAGTTCCATTTGCCTTTTTTCTTGCTCAACCTTGTTTTCTTTGGTGATAGGAAAGTGGTAAAACTCAATCCCAAATTGGTTTGCTGCCTGTTTGGCTTCTTTGTGATTGCTTAGGATAAGTGGAATCTCAACATCCCATTCCTGGGTCTGCCAGCGGCCTAAAATATCGTATAAGCAGTGTAGCTGTTTCGAAACAAAAAGAGCAATTCGCTTTGGTTTATTCGAGAAATACAGCTTCCAATTCATGTCAAATCTATCCGCAATCAATCCTTTGAAATGCTCTCCGATCCGTTGTTCATCCAAATCGAAATTTTCCATTTCCCAGGAAACGCGCATATAAAACCTGTTCCGGGGTGAATCGGTATGCTGATCCAGGTCGATGATATTTCCTCCATGCTCAAGCACATACCGGGTTACAGCGGCAATAATTCCCGGGCGGTCTTTGCAGTGTATGAGCAGAATAGCTTCGTTTCCGGAATTGGACATGAAGTAGTTAGTACAAAAATTGTCGCAGTTCGTCCACGTTCATAAACCCGGTTCGCTGTTTCACCAGGTTTCCCTCGGCATCAAGAATTAATGTTCCCGGAAAAACAAACACCCCGTGATCCTGCGCAAACTTTCGGGCTTCCATTTGCTGCCCGTTAAAGGTGATTAACTCCGTGGAATTTCCGTCTACTTTTGCCGGAATATACCCGGCATCCAATACTGCACGAACCGTCGAATCAGGGTATACTTCCTGCTCCATGGCCCTACAGTACTTACAACCTATTTCAAAAACATCTACCAAAATGAGTTTTTCCGTTTCGCGGGCTTCTTCCTGTGCTTCGGCGATCGTTCGCCATTCCGGAGCATTTTCAATTTCCAGGGGGGCTGTATTTTTGAGAGCGTTCACCAAATACACAGCAACAAATGCAGCAATACCTATCGTAATAACAACTTTCTTACTCATTGAACTTTGAAGTGACTCTAAATTGTTGACGTTAAAAATAATATCTTTCCCGCTTCCAAACGAACAAGGATTTGATTTATGACCGAGCCTGTTGAATCGTATAAATTAGGCAATATTCAAGTTACAGTAACCCTGGGTGAACGCCCCAATAAATTGTTAATCAGTTGCTTCGACGGAGAGTTCAAATCGGAATTTACCGTAAGTGAATATGAATTTACCAATTATCGCCGGTTGCTGAATCAGCGCATTACCGATGCCTACAGAGAAGTGAGAGAATGATTAACTCACCATTATAAAAACAGTAATAAAGCTGAACACGGAGAGAATTAACCCAACCATAAAAATATTATACGCATAACGAAGTAACCGGTACTTCCGGGCCAGCACAACACCAAGCCCGTGTAAGTCGCGCGACATATTATCGTACAGGCGTTGACTATCCTGCATCAATTCTTCCAATCCTTCTACATATTCTTCCCGCTCCATGGTGTAGAAATTTCCAAAGAAAAGGATGTTCGCCCGGTTTGCCCGAACATCATCTAAGGTTACAACTTCCTTGCTCACACGAGGTCGTGCCGAAAGCACGGCATATACCATGGAACCTAAACAGGTAAGTAAAAGAACCGCGGTTGGAAGCAACAACCATGGGTTCGAATCTATTTTGGGAGAAATCGATGCCAGAATGATCGAAATTATAATCCCGTTAATGCTGATCATAATGTTCGACTTATTATCAGCCAAACCACTTAACTCAACGTGGGTCCGGTAGCTCGTGCGGTACATATCTGAAATCCCGCGCTTGGTGGAACCGAATTTTTTCTTCTTTGGAGGGGTGTCTTCACTCATAACTCTATTTTGCAAAGAATATAAATTGAATTCGGAACTATAACCATGATCAAAAAATTAGTTGTTACAACAACTTTTTTAAGCCAATTTTTACAGAAATCTATATACTCTGGAAGCCAACCAATCTTCAAGATCATGCCTATTTACCACAAAATGGGGAAAATTCCCCCCAAGAGACACACTCAATTCAGGAAACCCGATGGTGGTTTATATTATGAACAACTATTCGGAACCATTGGCTTCGACGGAATGTCAACCCTTTCTTACCATGTTCATCGCCCAACTATGGTTCGTGAGGTTGGAACACCGGTTGATGTTGCACCAAAAGTTGCCGTTGCCAACAATATGAAATCCATGATGCTGCAAGGCATGAATGTAATGCCTAAGGATGATTACCTGGAGGCCCGTGAGCCAATTCTGACAAACAGTGACGTAACCCTTCACCTGGCTGCGCCACGAAAATCGCTTACCGATTATTTCTATAAAAATACCGATGCAGACGAATTAATCTATGTTCACAAAGGAAGTGGTACGCTACGCACTTTCATTGGAAATATTGAGTTTGTACAGGGAGATTACCTGTTAATTCCTCGCGGGATGATTTACCAGATCCGGTTTGATAATGAACACAACCGGCACTTTATTACTGAATCCTACGTACCTATTTATTCTCCTAAACGATACCGGAACTGGTTTGGTCAATTATTGGAGCACTCTCCGTACTGTGAACGAGACTTGAAACTACCCACCGAACTGGAGACTTATGATGAAAAAGGCGAGTTCGTGATGAAAATCAAAAAGCGAGGTATGATTCACGAGCTAACCTACGATTCTCATCCATTTGACGTGGTAGGATGGGATGGATATAACTTCCCATACGGGTTTTCTATTTACAACTTTGAGCCCATTACCGGTCGCGTTCACCAGCCCCCTCCGGTCCATCAAACCTTTGAAACCTCTGCTTTTGTGGTTTGTTCTTTTGTACCTCGTTTGTATGACTACCACCCGAAAGCAATTCCTGCTCCATACCATCATTCCAATATCGATTCCGATGAAGTAATTTATTATGCCGAAGGAGATTTCATGAGCAGAAATCACGTAGAGGAAGGATACATTTCTCTACACCCGGCAGGAATTCCCCATGGCCCGCATCCGGGAGCGTATGAAGCAAGCATCGGGAAAAAAGGAACCGAAGAGTACGCGGTAATGGTAGATACCTTCAAACCACTGATGGTTACCGAGAACGCCCTTAAAATTGATGATGGTGCCTACTACCAGTCATGGTTGGAAAAGGAGTTAGCTAAACGATGACCACATTGAATTCCTGGCTCGATATTCCCGGGCATCACGATTTTTCCATCTACAACCTTCCGTTTGGTGTTTTTTCTACCTCAGATACATCAACAAGAGTTGGAATTGCCATTGGAGATCAGATCATCGATTTGGTTGAAGCTTCCGCTCTTGGAATATTTGATGGGCTATCCGTTCCCAAATCTGTTCTCGAAAATGAATTCTTAAACGATTTCATTGCCTTAGGCAAACCTGTTACCAATGAGGTGCGGACACGAATTCAACAGCACCTTTGCGATGAACATTCTCCCCTCCGGAATGCTCCGGAGATTTTCATAAACCAGGCGATGGCAACTATGCATCTGCCCGTGAAGGTGGGTGACTACACTGATTTTTACTCCAGTATCGAACACGCCACCAATGTTGGGAAAATGTTCCGTGACCCGGAAAATGCGCTCCTCCCAAACTGGAAGCATTTACCCGTTGGTTACCATGGGCGGGCCTCTTCTGTCATTATCTCCGGGGAAGATATCCATCGGCCAAAGGGTCAAATTAAACCTGTTGAGGGCTCTCCGGAATTTGGTGCATCTCAACGCATGGATTTTGAATTAGAAATGGCCTTCATCATTGGTAAATCCACCAGCCTTGGAACATCCATTTCAACCGCAGAAGCAGAAGATCATATATTCGGAATGGTACTATTCAATGATTGGTCAGCTCGCGACATTCAAAAGTGGGAATATGTGCCCCTTGGCCCATTCCTAGGAAAAAGCTTCGCCTCTTCTATTTCCCCCTGGGTGGTTACCATGGAGGCATTGGAACCTTTCCGGGTGCCCGGCCCGGCACAAGACCCGGCAGTACTTCCTTACCTGGCTTATGAAGGAAACAAGAATTATGACATCAGCCTGGATGTTTTTATTCACTCTGAATCTTCCGAAAAGGAATCGCTGGTTTCTGCATCGAATTTCCGGCACATGTACTGGAATATGGTCCAGCAATTAGCACATCATACCGTAAACGGTTGCAATGTGAATATAGGGGATATGATGGCATCCGGAACTATTTCCGGGAAAAGCCCGGATTCGTACGGTTCTATGCTGGAACTTTCCTGGGCGGGATCAAAACCTGTTCCACTTAATAACGGGGAAGAGCGAAAATTCCTCCAGGACGGCGACACTGTGATTATGAAGGGACACTGCGAAAGCAATGGCATCAGGCTTGGGTTTGGAGAAGTTCGATCTAAATTGTTACCAGCACTTCCATGAGTACCTTCAAATCTATTGATGCCAAAGAACTGAATGTTCGGGAAATGCAGGGTTTGCTTACCTCCGCTATTGCTCCACGTCCCATTTGTTTCGCAAGCACCATCGATTCCGATGGGAATGTGAACCTGAGTCCATTCAGTTTCTTCAATGTATTTTCGGCAAACCCGCCCGTAATGATTTTTTCTCCTGCCCGGCGAGGTCGGGACGGAACCACCAAACATACGTACCAAAACATCAAAGAAGTTCCCGAAGTGTGTATCAGTATTGTTACTTATTCCATGGTGGAGCAGATTTCTTTAGCCAGCACGGAATATGCCAAGGGAGTAAATGAGTTCATTAAGTCGGGGTTCACAGAAGTTCCTTCAGATACTATTACGCCGCCCAGGGTGGAAGAAAGTCCTGTTTCCTTTGAATGTGTGGTTGACCAGGTGATTGAACTAGGGAATGAGGGCGGCGCAGGAAACCTGGTACTCGCCCGGGTTCAGCGAATTCACGTAAATACTGGTTTTTATGATGACCATGGAAAACTGGATACCACGAAACTTGATTTGGTTGGCCGCATGGGCGGTAATTGGTACACACATTCAGGAATCGATTCTCTATTCGAAATTCCAAAACCATTACAAAAAATGGGGATTGGCATCGATCAGCTTCCCGAGTCTATCCAAACCAGCAACATACTTACTGCCAATAATTTAGGCCGGCTTGGAAACGTAGAACGCCTTCCTTCCAAAGAAGAGATTATGCAAGTTCGTTCTGAATACGAAATAGCTTCCGATATCTCGCAATCAGAACTTCAAACCCTGGGTAAAAAAATTCTCGAAAAAGGAGAAACAGAAAAAGCACTTGCCATTTTAATGTCATAAATCATGGTTGAATCTGAGCAATTATTATGGAATCCACCCGACGACTTCATCGCGCATTCCAATCTTTGCAAGTTTGAACAATGGCTGTGCCAGCACAAAGACCTGTACTTCAACAATTACAATGAACTCTGGGAATGGTCAGTTACAGAAATTGAAATGTTCTGGGAAAGCATTTGGGAATATTTCGAAATTATTCACCATTCTCCCTACTCTAATGTTCTTAGTTCCCATTCAATGCCAGGTGCACAATGGTTTGAAGGCGCCACCTTAAATTATGCCGAACATATTTTCAGGCAAAAAAGCAGTGATCGCCCTGCGTTGATCTTTCAGCCTGAACATGGAACTCCCAAGTCGGTTTCGTGGAGTGAACTGGAGCAGAAGGTGGCCCGGGTTCGTACCTATTTAAAAAGTATCGGAGTTGAAAAAGGAGACCGTGTTTGTGGATACATTCCTAACATCCCTGAAGCAATCATTTCCTTTCTTGCTGTGAACTCATTGGGTGCCATATGGTCGTGTTGCTCTCCTGATTTTGGGATGAACACCGTCATAGATCGCTTTGCTCAAATCGAACCTAAAGTGCTTATTGCCGGAGATGGCTACCGGTATGGTGGAAAAACGATCTCCCGCCAAAGCGAAACACTCCAAATTGCAGAAAGTATCTCCTCTATTCAGGCCATCATAGAAGTTTCCGTACTGGGACCGGGGCCATCTTCAACCCAGGGCGCGGTTCATTGGGATGAAATTCAAACCGGAGAAACCGGGACATTGACTTTCGAGGCGGTTGAGTTTAACCATCCTATCTGGGTGCTGTATTCTTCCGGAACCACGGGTAAACCTAAAGCAATTACCCATTCCCATGGTGGGGTATTGCTGGAACACCTCAAATACATGCATTTCCATAATGATGTCCATCCGGGTGAGAATTTTTTCTGGTTTACTACTACCGGATGGATGATGTGGAATTTTCTTCAGGCCTCGTTACTCGCAGGTGCCACTGCCGTGTTATACGATGGAAGCCCGGGGTACCCGGATTTAAACACCCTTTGGAAACTCACCGAAGAGCTCCCGATTCATCATTTTGGAACGAGTGCCCCATTCCTGATCGCTTGTATGAAGAAGGAATTGACACCCGGGTCAGACTTTGATTTAACTGAACTCCGGTCTATTGGCTCCACCGGCGCACCGCTACCTCCCGAAGCTTTTGAATGGGTGTATGAACACATTTCTACCGATGTGTGGCTTTGTTCCATGAGCGGGGGGACGGATGTATGCACGGCATTTGTTGGCGGAATTCCAAATAAGCCCGTATTGCGGGGAAAAATCCAGGGATGCGCGTTGGGATGTGCGCTATATGGCTTTGATGACAATGGCAACAAGGTAACCAACGCCCTTGGCGAAATGGTAATTACCAAGCCCATGCCCTCAATGCCTGTTTATTTTTGGGGTGATGAAAATAACACCCGCTATACGGCCAGTTATTTCGGGAAATATCCCGGTATGTGGCGGCATGGCGACTGGATTCAGTTATCTGAAGATGGAAGCCTGGTGATCCAGGGAAGATCCGACGCTACTTTAAACCGGAAGGGTATCCGCATCGGTACCGCGGAGATTTATTCAGTACTTGACCAAATCCCCGGAGTTAAGGACTCGTTGATTGTAAACCTGGAAAAGAAGACCGGTGATGACTTCATGCCGTTATTCATTTCTCTGGAGGAAGGCGCAGACCTCGAGGCAATTACTCCAACCGTCAACGAAGAACTAAAAACCAAGTGCTCACCCCGGCATGTTCCGGATCAGGTTATAGCTGCACCAGACATACCTTACACCCTAAGTGGCAAGAAAATGGAAATTCCCGTCAAAAAGGCTCTCCTTGGAATGGATGTTTCCAAAAGCATGAATAAAGACGCCAGCCGTAACCCGGAGGCGATGGACTTTTTTGTACAACTAGCGGGGATATTGGGTTAACGTTATCCTGAGGCTATCGCCGAAGGATTGGCAATTTCATAAATCCGACTGGATACAACGATATGCAGATTCTTCGTTTTCGCTCAGAATGGCCTCTTAGCGGAACATTTGCCAATGAAATATTTATTGGGTCAACTCAAAACTTTAACCAATTGCAGTGAAAAAATACCGGGGTTCCTCTTGTTTAATATTTTCATCTTTTAAAAAAAATTACACAAGCGACTAGTTTAATTTGTTCCGGGTAGCTTGTTTTTATATTTATCCAACAAACTTTTAATAAATACGACCAATTCATGAAACGCATCTCAATTTTATTTTATTCGTTTTTTGTTGTATTGACTTCTCAATATGCCTTTGCACAAACCACTCCGGATGGAGTACTGGCACAAATGCAGGGGTTTGGACAGGCAGTTGAAATTTCGAACGGAAACGTATTCATCGGAGAACCTAATAACGTGCATATTCCTGGTACTGTGTACATCTTCACCAAAGAAGGTGCAGACTGGATACAAAGTAATATGATTAAAGCTGAAGACGGGACCATCGGCGATGGCTTTGGTTCGGCCTTGTCTGCAAATGGAGCTCTGTTAATGGTAGGCGCACCTGATAGAAATGACGGAGAGGGAGGCGCATATATTTTCGGACAGGCAGAAGATGGCACCTGGTCTCAATTAGCGGTGTTTAATGTGCAGTCAGACTCAGCAATCAGCTCAGCAGGTTATGACGTGGCTTTGGGTAATGGATACGCATTTGTAGGTGTTCCATCTTATCAATCAGGAGCTGTAGTTGTTTACAAAGAGAACGAAGGGGTATGGTTGCAGGAAACCATTATCATGAACCCGGACACTGCCGAAACCCGTTTTGGTAGTGCAATAGATGTTGATGGAATGAACCTCTTAGTTGGTGCACCGACCCAGGATGCAGGTGCTGCTTTTGTGTATTCCTTAGATGAAGAAGATAACTGGTCTCTTACCAGTACCCTTAGGTATAACATGCTGACGGAGGAAAGCCGGTTTGCCAGCGAAGTTGCCATAAAGGGAGATTTAGCCGTAATTGGTGCCTACCGAAACAATGCTATCGGAACTGCATTTGTATATCGGCAAACAGAAAATGACTGGGTTGCTGATGGACAATTAGCTGCTTTCGATCAAAAACTGCGTCACTCTTTTGGATATTCTATCGCCTTTGCTGAAAACGAATTATTGATTGGTGCAGTAAATGCGAACGGCGGAACGGGTAGTATTTATCGTTTCCATATGGATGAAGAAGGAAACTGGGCAACTTCGTCTAAAATCGGAAGTTCAGGTCAGCAGCGTGGAGACTTGTTAGGAGCTTCGCTTGCTACAGACGCAGGTATTGTTGTTACAGGCTTAATTGGTGGTGATTTCCGGGCTGGTAAAGCGGCAATTTTGGAACTTGATGACGACGGAAACTGGATCACATCTAATGTTGTGATTAGTGAACCCGTTGGGCTCCTGGATTCTGTTACCGATGGAAAAGTTGATTGCGATGCTGGTGCTGCCAGTATATTTGGTTGTGAGCAGGTTAACCTGATTTCTTTCCTTCCAAACAGAGATATTGGAGGCGAACGCGGAATTGAGTTGAATGATATCTGGGGCTGGGAAGATCCGGAAACCGGAATTGAATACGCATTGGTAGGCCGTTCTAACGGAACCTCTTTTGTGGATCTTAGCGATCCTTCAAACCCTGTTTATGTTGCAAATTTACCTATGACAGAGGGCTCCCGCGTAAATGTTTGGCGCGATATCAAAGTCTATAAAAATCACGCATACATCGTTGCTGATGGCGCCGGGGCACATGGAATGCAAGTTGTGGACTTAACAAAATTACGTGCCTATGACGGAGAGCCCCTCTTGCTTGAAGAAGATTTTGTATACGACAATGTAAATAGTGCACACAACGTGGTGATTAATGAAGAAACAGGATATGCCTATATCGTTGGTGCCAGAGGTGGCGGAACCACATGTGGTGGTGGCCTGCACATGGTAAATATCCAGGATCCTAAAAACCCGGAATTTGTAGGCTGTTTTGCAGATCCATCAACTGGTCGCAGTGGAACCGGTTATTCACACGATGCACAATGTGTAATTTATAATGGCCCGGATGAGGAGCATCAAGGCAAGGAAATTTGCGTTGGTGCTAACGAAACCGCCATCAGTATTGCAGATGTAACGGATAAGGAAAATCCAATTGCTCTTTCCACCGGTTCATACCCGGATTATGGATACGTTCACCAGGGGTGGTTTACCGAAGATCAAAGGTATTTCTATCAAAACGACGAACTGGATGAGTTAGTAGGAACCGTTACCGAAACACGCACCATCATCTGGGATCTTTCTGACTTGGATGATCCACAAGTTCTGGCTCAGTTTTTTAATGACAATGCATCATCCGATCACAACCTGTACATCAAAGATAACCTGATGTATCAATCAAATTATGTGAGTGGACTCCAGATTTTTGATATTAGTGAACCGTCAGCTCCCCAAAAAGTGGGTTATTTCGATACTTTCCCGTTCATGGAAGACGCTGCGGGCTTTGATGGCACCTGGAGTAACTACCCTTACTTCAAAAGTGGAGTGGTGATAATGACCAGTGGCACAGAGGGGTTATTTGTACTGGAAACAACCCCGGAACCAATCAACAGATAACCCGGAAAACATATTTACGGCAGTATCTCTGCAAAGATTATTTGTATGGGATACTGTCTTTTTTGATGTACCACCTATCACTATTCATCTCTTATTAACCTGCCATGATACTTTTCTCATTAAACCGCATAAAAAAAACCATGATAACCCTGATCCTGGGTTTATTTACTTTTTTGGGAAGCGATCAATT
>JAKSCW010000480.1 GCA_022360375.1 Balneolales bacterium | reverse complement strand
ATAGCTGGGGCGGAGTTCGGCATCGTTCAGTGTATCCACCTGCTGTAGCTTCTCCTCTGAGAAACTCTCCCGAGGAATGTAGGCGAGTAACCGGCCATCACGCTCGATGAAGGATTCAAATCCCAATTCACCGAGTTCAGCGGCCAGGATATCGAACCACGGCTCTCGTGGCTCCAGGTTCACTGCCAATTCTACGTATTCCATAACTCAGCGCGCGTAGATGATCTGCGCAAAATCTTCGGCCTTCAACGAAGCCCCTCCGATCAACCCACCGTCTACATCTTCCTGACCGAGCAATTCTTCCGCATTTCCCGGTTTCATACTTCCACCATAAAGAATTCGAATACCATCTGCTGTTTCTTTGTCATACAATCCTGCCAGTACACCCCGAATATGAGCGTGCATTTCTTGTGCCTGTTCAGGAGTAGCAGTCTCGCCGGTACCAATTGCCCAAATGGGTTCATAGGCAATTACAGCATCTAATGCTTCACTTGAGGAAATGCCTTCAAAAGCGGCCTTAGTTTGATTTTCAACCAACTGGTAGTGAATATCCTGTTTACGTTGATCCAGGCTCTCGCCAACACAAATCACCGGAACCAAGTCGTTTTCAAGTGCTTTTTTTGCCTTTTTGTTCACCGTCGAATCCGTTTCCCCAAAATATTCCCGGCGCTCAGAATGCCCAATAATCACAAAGGCACAACCCGCTTCGGTCAACATCGTTGCACTCACTTCCCCGGTAAATGCTCCATTATCTTCGAAATGAAGGTTCTGAGCTCCTACCTGGATATCTGTATCATGAAGGTAGTTCACAGACATTGAAAGAGAAACAAAAGGCGGGCACACTAAAACATCTACTTCTTCAGCTACTTCTGCTTTCGCATTTTTTAACCCTTCAAGAAGTTCTGCAGCATCTGCGGGTCCGCAATTCATTTTCCAGTTTCCGGCAATTAAGAATCGGCGCATAGTTAGTTCCTTAAATTAAATGTTTCGTTTATTGCAGGGATAATTCCATCAAATTCTTCGCCAACGTACTTACGATAAATATTTCCTTCGGCATCAATTAAAACTCTTGTTGGAAAATACTGAATATTAAAATCTTCCAGTATTTCCTTGCCATTAAATGAGGGGGGATCAGCCAGTGACCAAAATCTGTTTCTTTCATCAAAGAAACTCACAATGGTAACCGGGCTTTCATCAAAAGGAAACGTGTAGTATTGCAAATCTTGTGGCTCAAACAACTGATAAATGATGGTACTCTCATCATATTGTTCCTGGTAGAGTGTGTTTGCCATAGTAGTAAATTCCAGAATTACAGGAGAGCCATTAACTATTTCATTGGTCACTGTATCTCCTTCGGTAGTAATGAAATGGAAATCAGGAGCGGGACTTCCTGGTGTTAATTCATATAAGTCAAAACGAATATCTTTGTACCAAAAAGAATAGTCATCTTCATTTTCATAGCTTTTCTCATACCTGGTCAAAAGCTGTTTAGAGGCTTCCACCTCTAAACTATCCAGATACAGTTTAATGACAGACTGGTCCATCAATCGTTGAATCTCTTTATTCTCTGTTAACGTCTTTACAGAATCCAAGTAAGATACGGTAGCATCCAGCCCGTTTATTGACGCAATATATTCCTTACCCAGAGTTGCTGCCAGCCCGAACGCATATTCATCTTCGAAAGAGTCCTGGAGCCGATCAAACATTTGGGGTTTATCCAAAGAATTCAGCAAGTTAAGGGCACTTTCAAGGGCAAATTTCGCAGCTAACGTTCCTGAATCGCCCTTAAATACTTCCCAGAATAAATCAGCCCATTTTTGGAGTTCAGCAGGAATATCCTCCATTGGAACCTGTCCCATTTGGATGTACGCAGCTACCCGATTGTAATTTGCTTCAATACGATCAAATTTATCCATGGCCGATTGCTCCCTTGATTCAACCTCCAACGTATTGTTGATGTCAGGAAATTGGGCGGAAAATCTGATCGTATCATTTTCAGCAATGATCAGGCCTACAGATGCTAAGGCTCGCCCATTCCGGCTGATCCGGACAGGATATATTCCGGTTTGATCTACCTGGATTGTTCGTTCTAATGTGCCAGCTGTATCCGTAAAAGCCCAAAGCAAGGTATCTGTGGCATCACCAAGGTTTTCTCTGTTGTAAATGAAGAATTCGAATCCCGAAAAATCTCCTGTTTGATCGATAGAATCCGGAACACTAACACTGGCAATGAATAAAGAATCCAGGGGTTCTGGTTCTCTGGAACAAGCAATGGCCAGTACAAAAAAAATGGCCGCCAAATAGCCTCTTCTAATCATAAATCTTACCTTTTCAGTTTTTTGGAAACCAAGCTGGTAACCATCTTTGGATTTGCTTTCCCTTTACTTGCTTTCATAGCCTGACCGACAAAAAATCCCATCAATTGCTTCTTCCCGGCCTTGTATTTTTCCACTTCATCAGGATTATCAGCTATGATTTCATCCACTAATCCTTCGAGGAATCCAGTATCAGAAACCTGTATTAAATTCATTTCTTTTGCCAATTCCTCGGCTGACTTATCTTCGTTCAGCATAGCATTAAAAACGGCTTGCATGGCTGAAGAGTTGATCTTGTCTTCTTCTTTTAACTTGATGAGTTCTGCTAATCGCACCGGAGAGATTGAGAATTCTCCAATTTCAATACTTTGTTCGTTCAATACACGAAGTACCTCACTTAATACAATGTTTGAAGCCGCTTTTGCATTTCCTGCAGCTTCCGCCACTTCTTCAAAGAAATCTGCGAGATAACGGCTCTCTGTTAATGTAACCGCATCTACTTCGCTCATTTCATACTGTTCTGTGAACCGCTTCTGTCTAACATCTGCCAATTCCGGTAATTCGGATTTAATGCTATCCAACATATCAGTAGTTACAATGATGGGAGGCAAATCCGGTTCCGGGAAATAGCGATAATCATGCGCTTCTTCTTTAGAACGCATCATCCGGGTTTGCATCTTCGAAGTATCCCATAACCGTGTTTGCTGAACCACTTCTCCCCCACTTTCAATGAGCTCAATCTGGCGATAGATTTCAAATTCAATGGCACGTTCCACATTACGGAAAGAGTTCATATTCTTTAATTCCGTCCGGGTCCCGAATTTCTCCTGACCCCGAGGCCGTACAGAAACGTTGGCATCGCAACGCAGGCTTCCTTCCTCCATGTTCCCGTCGCAAATCTCCAGGTATTGTACAATCTGCTTGATCTTAGACAGGTACGCGTATGCTTCTTGCGGGGTTCGCAAATCTGGTTCCGAAACAATCTCAATTGAAGGGGTTCCGGCTCGGTTTAAATCCACTAATGTATTATAAGGATCTTGATCGTGAATTGACTTCCCGGCATCCTCTTCCATATGAATTCGAGTCAATCCAATACGTTTGTCATATTCTTCAAGCTCAATATCCACAAAGCCATCATAGCAAATCGGTGTTTCGAATTGGGAAATCTGGTATCCCTTAGGCAAATCGGGATAAAAATAATTCTTTCGGGCAAAGATGGATTTTTCAGCAATACTGCAGTTTGTTGCCAGGCCCATCTTTATGATATATCGAACCAGGTTTTCATTTACAACCGGCAGAGTTCCCGGATGCCCTAAACAAAGCGGGGTGATTTGAGTATTTGGCGCTTCCCCGTAAATAGGAGCTACCGTACTAAATGCTTTGCTTTTTGTTAGTAATTGGGCATGAACTTCGAGGCCGATAACAGCTTCAAATCGTGGGTGAGCAATAGTACTCATTCAGTAAAAATCTTTTCGTCAATGAATTTTGAGCAATGAAGATAATCAAGTTGGCAATGAGATATGGATTTTTAATATGACTTCATCCGATGAAAGAATTATGTTTTAAGGAACCAATTCCCTGGGCGTATGAAACGATTAGCTTTTTTACTCTTCTTTTTTGGATTGACCCACTCCGGAATTGCTCAGGAAAAATATTTCCATGAGCTAAAAGGAATGGAAGATTCAAGCGGAACAACCCACTTATTTTATAGATTATACCAGGGTACGGTCAACGAAGGTCGTTCATTCTTATCTGAAAACCACGTATACCACTACAATTCATTGTTGGAATCTGATTCTATTCTCTTTAAGTCCGGAATCGATTACACGGGGTTGAGTTATTTCTCTTTAACGGCAGATTATTCATTTCCTGATAAAGACATACAAAGAGCGTTTCATCTAAACAATACTGATGATGTTTTTGGGAATGTTTATTCTTTTCTGAAAAGCGCTAATGGTTCCTTTTTCGACGCGGGTTTAAGTTGGGGAGATAAAATCAGGACGGGATATAATGATACTCTCTCATTCAGCATCTCGAATCTCCACCAAAAAAGTGTTCTGGTTATTACAGATAATGATAGCCTCCCTTCCGTTAGATATAATTATGCCATTTTAGTTAAGGCTCATGAAAATGAAAAAATTTGTGATGCTTTTGCAAATTGCGATTTAGGAGCTTCTGATAGTGTTCTATTCTTTCATTACAATTTCTTAGAGATTGACAACAAAACTAATCGAATCTTCTTCTCTCGTAATGATTCTCTATTTGTTTCGCATGATTTGGGTTCTTCCTTTTTATTTCTCAACGACCAATTTAAATGGGGAGAATTTCAACACTTTATTTTTGCAGATGATGAGACCACACT
>JAKSCW010000126.1 GCA_022360375.1 Balneolales bacterium | reverse complement strand
GAAGAACTTGAAAGGATGCGCGGTCGAATGCTAGCGGATTGTATGAGTGAAGATTGAGAGACAATGCAGAAAGACTGAGTTACATAACTATGAACACACGCCGAGCGTGCGCTCAATGTTATTCATTTTACTTCTCCTTCTCCTTCAGGAGTCGTAAACGTCCGCTAAGCGCTTGACGCTAAGCTAGGCGTTCTGATGAGGCTTGATATTAGCCGAAACGACTCATAAATCTATAAGCTCGTTCTTATCAACCCAGGAATTAAACTCATCAGGATAGCCCTTCCATTTCACGAATACTTTATTACCTTTTCTTTTTATTACCTTCTCAATTCTAAATATGTCCTGTGTTGTTTTTTGAATCTCTTGTTCGTAAAACGTGCCCTGAATAACTTCACCATTGTAATCCTGTATCTTATACGTAGGCGGTCTGGTATGTTGTTGTTGTGAAATCGTAAATACCTCTTCAGTCCACCGAGGAGTATAACCCTTCTCAAAAGTCTTTTTCTTTTTTACAATCCTCACTCGATCACCTACGTTAAATTTAAAGTGAATTGGAGTAGCTCGGTCGTTGCTCACCTTATCATAAAGATTTTTATAAACGATATGCTCATTCTTTTTTAGACTTGCCTCTGTAGGAGTCATCTTTATGGATGAATGGACTTTGTTATTATAATCATAAAGCATGTCATCTAACACATCAATATATTTTTGGATAGAATTAGCTGAAAAATATTTCCACATCTTTTCTTTCATTGTTCGATTCCATCTTTCTACAACGCAAGACTTTTCTTCGTTTTCGGTAGAGTAAAGCTCAACAAGAGCCTGTACATGCTTATTGTAGAATTCTTTTCCTTTGTCTACCCACATCTTATCAGGCTTCCGGTGTTTAAATATTTGCTTAAGCGCATTAGCGACTTCAATACCTGTCTTACTTTTCAATGGTATAATCCATCCATACTTTGAAAACACGTCAATCACCATTAATAGGTATTTAATGCCTTTGTTAAATTTAGAAAACGCAGTCATATCAACTAAATCAACAGCCCATATCTTGTCAACACCGTCTGTGTAAACACATCTTTTAGGAAAGTTTCTATAAACAGGTTTATGTAACTCGTCTGCTAATTTATCTGTCCACCTCACGCTTTTTTTATCCCCAAACCAAGCTTCTGCTTATTGTTGATTATCGTTCTTGCAATCATCCCCCATTTTGGCATGTCTCGATAAGGGATAGAGTCAAGAGATTTCACCATATCCCTATCACAATCTCCTTTATTTTTCCCCATATCATAACAGATATCGTGATGCGCCGCAATCTCATCCACTTTGTTCTTAGGTTTCACATGCCACTTTAGAACCTCACCTGTAGCTGGATCGTATTGAAGTTGCTTGTCTAGTGGGTTGTATGGACCCATATACTTGTAGCCACTCGGAGTCCAACCGGATTTTGGTTTTGGCAGTTTGCCGATAAGTTTGTGGATGTCAAGCCCATCACCTACTTTTTTTTTGGAATGAACCTACCCTTTCGTGTACCACATACCTCACAGGTGCCTTTCAACATCGGCTGTCCATTCTTCGTCGTTGTCTCCGTAACGTTTTTCGTTGGCGTTCTTGCCTTACACTTTACACAATAAATTTCCATCTTGATTTACTAAACTAAAATAAAACTTTAGTTCGTTTAAATAAAATCAAGATGGACATACGAAACATATCATGGCACAATTCTAAGAATTTAAGGTGTAATCACCCCCTACTGCCAAAGTCCATTCGCGCTGTGATTGTTGGCAAAAGCGGTTGTGGTAAGACGACGCTCCTGCTGAACCTTCTTCTCACACCTGGTTATTTGGACTATAACCGCCTTTATGTGTTCGGTAAGAGTTTGTTTCAACCAGAGTACAAAATCATCAAGAAATCCTTTGAGGAGGGTCTGCCAAAACAATGCATTCTTAACATATTTGCAATGAATGAAGAGATTGTGAAGAATGATGAATGTGATGTGGATGATGTGATACATGGGATTTCAAAACAGATTCCGGTCAAGAGCGATATCAAAGTTGAGTATTTTGAGGAGGCGGCTGATGTGCCTGACCCGAGTGAGCTTGATAAGAACGACAAAAATCTTTTGATCTTCGATGATTTAATCCTAGCTCGACAAAATAAGATAGAAGATTACTATACACGTGGACGACACTCAAACGTAGATTGCATCTATTTGTCGCAGAATTATTTCAAGCTTCCCAGACAGACCATTCGTGAGAATGCTAACCTATTTATCTTATTTCCTCAGGACCTCAAGAACAGAAATCATATATACAACGACCACGTGTCGGAAGATATGGACAAGGAAGAATTTAAGACGCTCTGTAATGCTGCTTGGAAGGGGAGTCATTCATTTCTAACTATCGATTTATCTTCCCCACCTGAGAGTGGAAAGTTTAGGAAAAACTTCGATGAAGTTTATATTCCAGAAAAGTATACCACCTAGTACTTTCTTTGGTTAAAAAGTCTTTTTGATTTAAAAATAATCTTTT
>JAKSCW010000478.1 GCA_022360375.1 Balneolales bacterium | reverse complement strand
CTCCCAAGCAGTCCGTTGTCTGCCGCTACTTGTAATTCATGTTCGAACGTATGCTGGGCAAGAGTAGCATGATTTACTTCGATATTGAGCTTGAAGTCATTCATCAAATCGTATTTGATTAAGAACCCAAGTACCGTAGCCGCATCAAAATCGTACTGGTGCTTAGAAGGCTCCATCGGTTTAGGTTCAATGAAGAATGTTCCTTTAAAACCCCGGGCACGCGCATAGTCTTTGGAAGCATGCAGAAACCGGGCAAAGTGATCTTGCTCGCGCTTCATATCTGTATTTAACAAACTCATATACCCTTCGCGACCACCCCAGAATACATAATTTTCACCACCAAGTTTTATGGTGGCGTCTAACGCATTTTTGACCTGGGCTGCGGCCGCCGCTACTACCTTAAAATCCGGATTTGTTGCAGCACCATTCATGTAACGGGGATGGGAAAAACAGTTTGCAGTTCCCCAAAGCAATTTAACCCCGGAAGCAGCCTGCTTCTCTTTTGCGTAATCAGTGATAAAGTCCAGACGTTTTTCGGATTCGGTTAAATCTGCGCCTTCGGCAATTAAATCGAAATCGTGGAAGCAATAATAGGGAACACCCAACTTGGTAATAAACTCAAAAGCAGCATCCATTTTGTCTTTTGCCTGCTGGTAAGGATCCTCACTTTCTAACCAGGGGAATGCCTTGGTGCCTGTTCCAAAAGGATCACCTCCTGTACCGGTTAATGTGTGCCAATAGGCAACCGCAAACCGGAAATGCTCTTTCATCGTTTTTCCGGCAATTACTTTGTTTTCATCATAAAACTTGAAGGCCAGTGGATTATCAGATTCTTTCCCTTCATAGTTAATCTTTCCAATTCCTTTGAAATATTCTTTGTTTCCGACGAGTACTTCCATGCTTTTAAGTTTTACAGGTTATTTTTTACAAAAGAGTGAATATCTAATGCACTTCTCCACTCTGAATAAAGTTCTTTGTACTTAATCATTAGTGATGCTTCTGGTTCCATTTCTTCAATCATTTCTAATGAGGAAAATGCTTCTTCCGGGGAGTTATAGAACCCGATTCCCAGGCCTGCTCCCCGGGCAGCCCCAGCTGCCCCATCCGTGTCATAAAGTTCAAGGCGGGTTCCCGTTACATTTACGAATATTTCCCTGAACGACTTACTCAGAAATAAATTCGCTTTTCCAGCCCGTATGGTTTTTTGGGGAACATCCAGGTCTTTCAAAATCTCGAACCCGATGTTTAAAGCAAACACAATTCCTTCAAGTGAGGCACGTAGAATATGACTGTTTTGATGGCGATTGAAATCAAGATTCAGGAAATGAGAACCCACAATCTGGTTTTCGAAAATACGCTCTGCCCCGTTTCCAAAAGGCAAACACATCAATCCTTCAGCACCTGGTTCTACGGAATCGACCAACCCGTTCATCTGTTCGTAATCGATCTTGCCCTTACCTGTGCTTAACAGTTTTTTAAGCCAGCTGTATAAAATCCCGGTTCCATTTATGCAGATCAGAATTCCATTTCTTGGAGAACCCACCGTATCATTCACATGCAAAAAAGTGTTGATTCGGGATTTTGAATCATAGGCGTTTTTATCCGTTACCGCATAAATCACTCCTGATGTTCCTGCCGTAGCTGCCGTTTCTCCGGGAGAAAGCACGTTCAGTGAAAATGCATTGTTTGGCTGATCCCCACCCCGGTAAGTGATTTTTACGGAATCATTCAAACCCAGCAGCTTTCTAACTGACGGCTGAACCGGAACTTTTGCTCCAATAGCGGGAACTATATCAGGAATTAATGCCGCATCGAAACCCATTTTTTCGATCAGTTTTGAACTAACGCTCCTTTCCTGGAAATCCCAAAAAATTCCTTCCGAAAGCCCGGTTGCTGTTGTGGTTATTATCCCGGAAAGTTTCATTGCAATGAAGTCGCCGGGAAGCATCATTTTGTATGCTTTTGCATACACTTCGGGCTCATTGTTTTTTACCCATGCCAGTTTTGATGCCGTAAAATTGCCCGGGGAATTAAGTAAATGAGAAAGGGAATATTCAGCCCCTATGGTGTCGAAAGCTTTGTTACCTATTTCAACAGCACGACTATCGCACCAGATAATGGAAGACCGGAGAACCTGCTGGTTTGCATCCACCAATACCAGCCCATGCATTTGATAAGAAATCCCAATTGCCTGGATCGAGCCTGGATTCAACCCTTTTTTTTGAACAAGAAGAGAAAAAGCAGTCAAAAAATTCTGCCACCAAAGTTCAGGGTCCTGTTCCGCCCAACCCGGTTGAGGAGCCATTATTTCGAGTTCTGTTTTGGGGTGGGTTACTGAGGCAATTACTTTTCCTTCTTTCGGATCAAGAACCGAAAGCTTAATTGATGAACTCCCTAAATCAACACCTAAAAACATATTTAAAACTCCTGATTTAGTTTTCCCTGGTGAAAAACTCCAACTTTTGGGTTTTAAAGTATATTCAATGCCTGATTAAAATGAAATATTGATGAGCAAATTTTTTATAGAAAAGTGCAATTTTTTTCGAAATTATTCTCACTTTTTCATGTTTTGTGTAGACCCCCTCACTTTAAGAGATACAGGAACCATACTTACGATCCCCTGATGAACAGAAGGTTTTTCCAGTTTCGTCAATAAATAATCGATTGCATTTTCAGCAAGCCTGATGTAATTGGTATCAACCGAAGTGATGGAAGGGAAATGGCTCTCGCAAATAGGCAGGTTATCGTATCCGGAAATGGCAACATCATCAGGAATTTCGATTCCGTTTCGCTTTGCCGCTTCAATAAAACCTACAGCCATTGCATCATTGGCTGAAAAGATTGCTTCCGGTTTTTCATTGGTACTTAGGAAATCCTCAAAAGCTGAAATACCCGAATCCGTGCTGTAATCACCCCTGAATCTCCAACACAAAGTTCCCTCTCCAATATGTGTCAGATAATCCAAAAACCCGTTTGTTCGAAAACGGGATTCTGGCATCTCAATAGGGCCCTCAATTATTCCCAGTTTCTTAAACCCTTGATTATGAAAGTGTTTTGCAACCAGCGTAGCCCCCTGATAGGCATCAAAAGTGACTGTATCCAGCACCGTTTCATTAATATTTGAACATGAGATGATGGGGAAATCTTGCTGAGTGGTGTGAAGGATGTACTGATAATGCTGTTCTGACAACCCCGGGGCAAAAAGTACTGCCGCCTTAAACCCCATTAATCTCACTTGTTCAATAACTGAAGGAACCGTATCCAATTGCTCGTTGATGCTGAACAAACCAATCTTCACTGCTTTATTCTCCGCAGCCTTTTCAAACCCATCAAACAAGGAAGAATAGAACTCTCCACTTCTGAATTGAAAAATTAACGCAATGTAAGTGGGGAAGTCATCCGGGAATTCCCTGTTTCCGGAAGGTAACGGGTACCCCAGTTCATGGGCGGTAGCAAAAATCTTCTTCCTGTTTTCTTCTGAAATCCTTCCCTCGCCTCTCAATGCCCGTGATATGGTAGAGACTGAAAACCCCGCTTTATTAGCTACATCCGTTAACCGAACTTTCATTTTTGATCAAATTTTGCGCACTAATTTGATCAAAAATACATATCCGGAGTGCGAATTAAAAATTCTCTTCTGTCACTTACCTGCCTGCCACTCTTTTTCGAAGAATCATTTCAGCTTCGTATTCACTTCCTCCGCGTAGTATTCTAAATACTAACGTTTCACCCTCTTCATGCTTTCTCAACAATGCCCAGGCATGCATTTCGCTGGAAACCTCAACGTCTCCAATCATAGTAATTATATCACCTGGCATGATTCCACTTTCGTAGGCCGGCCCATCTTTATTGACGGATAAAACCAACAATCCCGGAATCACTGGTAACCCATAACTCGTTACTAATTGATAGGTCATTGGAGTAAACTCAAAACCTGGATCGTAATCTAAAGAAACCGAACCCGAATCCTTTAGTTGGGTAATAATCTGTTGCACTCTCTCACTAGGAATGGCAAAACCAAGACCTACAAAACCACCACTTGTACCCCCTGTAAAAATAAAGGTATTCACTCCTATTACTTCTCCGTCACTATTCAGTAACGGCCCTCCCGAATTGCCCCGATTAATAGCCGCGTCTGTTTGAATCATATCCAGGTAAACACGTGGATCTTGTGGATCGGGACGGAAATCCCTCTTAGTTGCACTTACCACACCCACAGTTACTGTAGGCTGGCCATCCGCAAAAAGACCAAACGGATTACCCATGGCAATAGCCCATTCACCAACCAACACGTTTTCTGAATCCGCGAACTTAACATAGGGATATGCCCTGGATTGATCCTTAATTTGAAGCAGGGACAAATCCGCTAATTCATCAGAGCCTAACACTTCAGCTTCATACGACTCCTGGTTTGAAAGCGTGATCATAATGGTTTTAGCTTCATTGTTTGCCACATGCTGATTGGTAACAACAAGCCCATCCTCGCTAATTATAAACCCTGAGCCAATACTTTCTACTTCCCGCTCAACCGGCCTGGCAAAAAACCGAAACATAAACGGATCGAATTCCCGCGCGTATCCTGTTTGCATCTCTGTAACCGTAATACTTACAACCGCAGGGCTTGCCTTTTCAACGGCATTGGTAATCGCAGTACGGCGGCTTTCTGAGATTAAATCATTTGGATCATCCGTTACTGCTTCAACTTGTCTCTCTTTTATTTCGCTTAATCCAGACTCCGTGTTTGGTTCAATGGATACCGCAATTGCTCCTGTTCCTTCAGTACTTTTGTTGGTACAGGCAAAAAGAGGAACTAGCAAAGAAATTAGAATAGTAGCTATTTTTCTCATCCGGTATAGTTTATTTCAATTGTTGTTCTCCAACAGCAATTACTTCTTTAATTGCTTTTTCAAGAGGACCTGCATGCCAGGCCCCTGCTGCTTTTTTGTGCCCACCTCCATTAAAGTTTCGGGCCCATTTATTTACATCAATTTCACTTCTCGAGCGTAAACTTACTTTGATTTGATCGTCATCTTCCCGAAACAAAGCACAAGCCTTCACTCCTGTGATACTAAGCGGATAACTTACAAACCCCTCGGTGTCTTCTTTTTTTGTATTCGTTTCTTCAAACATGGCTTTGGTAACGCAGATAATGGCTATTTGTTGGTTACCGTGTACACGAATTGTGCTAAGAGCTTTACTCAATAGCTGTAGTTGATTTTCGGTTTTCGTGGAGTACACCAACTCCACTACTTCATTGGGGGTGAATCCGCCGCGAGTTATTAACTCTGCACCGGCTTTCAGTGTATTCGGAGTCACACTATCAAACTGGAAAGACCCCGTGTCGGTAACAATTCCCGTGAACATGGCTTTTGCAGACGAAGGATCTATTTGCTCAGCATCATGTTCCATGTAAAGCTCAAAAATCAATTCCGCAGTTGAGGAATATTCGGTTCGGGAAATTGCCACTTCAAAAATATCATCCGGCTGCGGATGGAGATCAATCATATAAACGGCCCTGTCCAGGTCGGCAATTATCTCTGCAGCTACCCCAAAGCGATGCAATGCATTGCCATCTACTACCACAAAGCCATCAAAACTCTCCATTTCAGAAATGGAGGGTTTTTGAACCGGGAAAAAATCAGTAAGCCAGGAAAGGTTTGCAGGGATGTCGTCTTCATTAAAAGCTACGGCTTCAACTCCATTTTTTTGCAACCACAAACAAAGAGCAATTTGAGAACCCAGGCAATCCCCATCAGGGCGAAGGTGAGAGAAAACGGCCACTTTTTTATGCCGCAATATTTTGGAAATAAATTGCTGGTACATGCGTAAGTTTTGGCTTAAAAATAAATGAAACGGCAGGTAATTCCATTTCTTTTCCCGCGATTCTTCATTTTTCCAAAAAAATAGTATGCATTGTTTAATTGTTTGTGGTGGCACCCCGCCTTCTAAAAAATTGTTGACCAAAGAAATTTCCAGCGCTGATTTAACGATTGGAGCCGATAGCGGTGGTTATGTTTTTCTTGGTCATGGTTTCAATCCGGATATCGTTCTAGGCGATTTAGACAGCTTTGCTTATACCAATCACAAAGGAATAAACATCCTGCAAGACCCCGACCAGGAAACCAATGACCTTGAAAAAGCACTTAATTATGCGCTGGAAAAGGGAGCCACAACATGCACGGTTCTGGGTACACTTGGTAAGCGAATCGACCACACTGTAAAGAACCTTTCTGCGCTGCTCCATTATAAGGAAAAGTTCAATTCTATCATTTTCAGGGATGATTACGGTGACACTTTTTTAGTAGAATCCCCTTATACGCCTAACTTTCCTGTTGGCACAATTATTTCTTTCTTCCAGGTTAATAAACCAGTTCGGAGCTTTACTTCAACCGGGGTGTTGTATCCTCTTACCAATGCAACCCTCGAAATGGGTAAACAAGATGGAACGTCCAATAAAATTACGCATCAGGAAGTTACTATTTCTTTTGAAGGAGGCTTGTTGGGTGTTTTCGTGGGAACTGGTGAAAAGATGAGACGATAATCCGGTTCGAATTTCCTGCACTAATTCGTTATTCTTGGATTATTGGCCAACCTAATTCATACGATTATGCATCATTTACATCGCGAAAAACTGTTCTCTCTATTCGATGAAAACCAAAACGGGGTAGTATTTATTCAGGGCGCGGACACCATGTACCGTTACAGCACCGATTACGAATTTCCGTTCCGGCAGGAATCCAATTTCTGGTATTTAACAGGGGCAAACGAAGCCGAATGCGCTCTGCTTCTGGATTTGAATAAGGAGGAATACCACCTTTTTGTCCCTGAACGTGACACCCAGTATGCGGTATGGCATGGATATGTTAAAACGAAGGAGCAATACCAGGAGCAATACAAACCGGATCATCTGCACTATTCAAATAAACTGTTAACCGTGCTTAATCAACTGAATCCTGAAAGAGTATTTTGTTTAAATGAAGAACAGGCTGAGTTTATTGAAGATTTAGATCGTGGTTTTAATGTAGACACCGAAGCCCTGGTAGATGCATTGACTTATTGCCGGGTTTTGAAAACGAACTGGGAACTGGATCAAATGCGAAAGGCAAGCCAGGTTAATAATGAAGCCTACATCCAGGTTATGAAATCCATTAAACCCGGAATGTTTGAATATGAATTGAAGGCCGTATTCAACCAGGTTCAGCTCAGGCATGGGCTTCTTCAGGATGCTTATAACGGAATTTTTGCTTCCGGGGTGAATGCCTCTATTCTCCATTATGTAGAAAACAACAGCCAGATTAAAGATGGAGATCTTTTTTTAATGGATGCAGGATTTGAATGCAATGGATACGCCTCTGACTTTACCCGAACATTCCCTGCAAACGGGAAATTCACCGACATTCAGGCTGGAATTTATCAGGCTGTGCTGGATGGGCAAAAGGCGGTGATCGATGCTGTTAAACCCGGGGTCAAAATGGAGGACCTCCACATGCTCGCCTCCCGGATCATGATGAAAGGCCTCATCAAACTGGATATTATCCGGGGTGACCTGGATGAAATGATGGAGCAAAATGTTTTTGCCCTCTTTTTCCCACACGGACTGGGACATTTCCTCGGTTTAGATACCCATGATGTTGGGGGATACCCAAAAGGGGTAGACCGGATTGATCGCCCGGGAATTAAATTTTTAAGAGCCCGCCGCGAATTACAACCAGGAATGGTGGTAACCATTGAACCAGGAATCTATTTTGTACCGGCAGTTTTAGAACCTGCCATGAAAAATCCGGAGCAGTCAAAATTCCTGAATGTTGAAAAAGTGAAATCACTGTTAGATTTTGGAGGGGTTCGTATTGAGGATGACATTGTTGTTACTGAAACGGGTCACGAAAATCTTACTAATGTTCCCAAAGAAATTGAAGAAATTGAAGCGTTGATGGCGGGGTAATTATAAATCAAAAAAACGCGCCATCTGCTTCTTTATACCTTTCACATCTTCGGGCTGAATCAATCCAATTTTTTTTAGGATCATATTTTTATCCAGGATCATTACTTTCATTCTGATTTTTGAAGGTTTTGGCAAATTGGCTTGTTCCCACTGTGTTAATTTGTAATCTCCGGACCTTCTCTCACTTTTCAAATTGCTTGTTAAAAAAAGATCTCCATCTTTAATCTGGCTGTTGTTTT